>JAISGO010000008.1 GCA_031263025.1 Coriobacteriales bacterium | reverse complement strand
CTTCTTAGCGTCCTTGGCGAGTTCCTTGCGCCTCTCCTCGGTCGGCTGGGGAAAGGCTAAACGGATCAGTTTGCCGTCGTTTTGCGGCGTGACCCCAAGGTCGGAGTCGATCAGGGCCTTCTCCACACCCTTCAGCATGCCCTTGTCCCAAGGCTCAATGGTGAGCATATGGGCATCCGGCGATTTGACCGAACCGACTTGGTTGATCGGCGTGGGCTGACCATAATAGTCGACCTTGATCTGCTCCAAGATATTGGGATTGGCCCGGCCAGTGCGCAGCTTGGCGAACTCACCGTGCAGGTGCTCGATAGCGTGATCCATGGTCTGGGTGTGTTTTGCGATGATGTCTTGAATGGGCATGTGTTCTCTTCCTTCCGTAGCGCTTTCCTATCGGGGCAATCCCCCTCTTTATACGTTTTCTAGAAGCAGCATTTAGTAGACCAAAGTCCCGACTTGCTCCCCCTGCAGGGCTTTGAGCATATTACCGGGAGTATTGATATTGAGAACGACCATGGGCAGGTCGTTGTCTTTGCAAAGCGATATCGAGGCCGAGTCCATCACGTTGAGCTCTTGGGTAAGCACGTCAAGATAACTGATGCAGTCGTACTTGCTGGCCTCGGGATGGGTCTTGGGGTCGCTGTCATAGATGCCGTCTACCTTGGTCGCCTTGACCAGGATATCGGCGCCGATCTCACAGGCGCGCAGGGCTGCGGTAGTGTCGGTAGTGAAAAAAGGATGACCGGTGCCGCCGGCGAAGATCACCACCCGGCCCTTCTCCAGATGGCGGATGGCCCGCCTGCGGATGTAGGTCTCACAGACCTGGGGCATCTCGATGGCGGACTGTACCCGGGTAAAGACCCCTTCCCGCTCCAGTGCCTCTTGCAAGGCCAAGGCGTTCATCACAGTGGCCAACATACCGATATAGTCTGCCTGGCTGCGATCCATGCCCTCGGTCGAGGCGGCCAAACCGCGGAAGATATTACCGCCGCCCAAGGTGATTGCCAACTCCAACTTGCCGCTCTCAGTCTTAGCCGGGGCGCTATCCAGGATATGCTTGATCTCGGAGGCCAAACGGCTGAGCACGGCGGCATCGATGCCATAACCCTGGTCGCCGGCCAAATGCTCGCCGGAGAGTTTGAGCATCACCCGCTGGTATTTGAAATCCGCCATGGTACCTCCTTTTTTTGAATCATCGGCTCGCAGTCCGTTCCCCAGATTGTAGTGTAATTGGCGGGCCGGCCGGGGGTAAGGTGGGCCTGGGCGCTTGCGCCTTGACTAGGCCAGGAGCGGCCGTATCGGCCCAAGTCGGCTTGCCGAAGAAACCCTTTTGCGGGAGCCTGAGATCACGGATCAGATGCCAACCCATGAAGACCAGGGGCAGGTAAATCAAGGCCATCACCAGATAACCGACCAGCATGACCGCAGCATTGCCGCCGGCCTGGACATATTGCAGATCGAGGCTGCTCGAGCCGAACAAAGCGAAAAACCATAGCCCGAAGAAGTCATTCAGAGCATGCACCAGGGCCGTACCCCAGATATTGCGGGTCTTAAGGTAGAGCGCCCCGAACATGAAACCGATCATCCCGGTCGTGACCACCTTACCCAGAGCTTGGAGCAAGGCAAGGACAGTGGCCAACTGCCCCGTCCAAAGATCTGGCAGAACATGTGCAAAGCCGAAGACCGCAGCGCTGACCAGGACGGATATGACGATGCCGCGACGACTGGCGCCGAGGCGGGCCAAAAGGGCGCTTAAGAACAACCCTCGGAAAAGGGATTCCTCAAAAAGTCCCACCACCAGGCAAAGCAACACTACAGCGAGCAAACGTAGCACCCAATCTGTCCTCAAAACGCCGAGCGAACGCTTAAGGACGAGTGCATAGCTTGGTTCGACCCGGGCAAGGATGGACAAGAGGACGATGGCCAGGCCGAGGAAGAGGGCGATACCAAAGGAGAAAAGCAAGATCAAACAGCACTTGCAGAAGCTAAGTGCGAGCATACGCCGGCGCGGCCAGAAAATCCGGGGGCCGGCCAGACCGCAGACGATCAAGACTATCAAAGCAAGACAGAGCAGTCGGGATACGATCTCGCCACTGTAACCCGGCCAGTCCTCCATCAGGATGCCGAGGCCCTGGAACACGACATAGACGAAGACCAGCGAGACGATGCCGCTAAGCAGCGGGTGGACTATGCAAAAAGCTCTTATCTTACGCATCTTCTACTCCCCCGGAAGTCAAGGCCAGGCCTTTATCCGCCGCAGCGGCCAAGTGGTTTCATACTACATATTGTTAGTATTCTAGAATGTTCCCCTGCGCCAGGGAATGTAGAAGAAGCAAAAGCGAGTACTGAAGATTCGTACTCTCTTTTTCTCACGAACAACGCTGCAATGTTCGAGCGGTTCTGGTTAATCTCGCGGCACGCACCCGCTTGGTTTCCACCTTTGCCCTACCTTCGGCGACGGCGACCAACATCTTACCCAAGGCTTCGCCCAAGGCAACGGGGACAGCGTTGCCGATTTGGCGATACTGACTTGACGTAGTGCCGGTGAAGATCCAGCTGTCCGGAAATTGTTGGATCCTCGCATATTCTTTGACGCTAAGTGGCCTGTCCTGTGTTGGGTGACACAACATCGAAGCCTTTTGCACGGGCGAAGTGACCAGAGTCGGCGCAGGCTGGGCATAGGACAAGCGTCGGTAGAAACCGACTTTGCCACCGCCTGAATGATAGGCGCCACCCATCGCTTCCTCCTGGAGCCTTGTAGGAAGATCCCGCCAGTTACCACCTTCGGGAACCATCCGCAGAAAGCGCAGCCGCTCCGGACTGAAAGTCTCGCAGGGGCCAGGATTGTTTTCCAGGTCTGCGATAGCTTGACGCAAGGTCAGCCAGCGATTATCAAAATCCTGGTGCTGCTGGAAATGGGTCGGCAGGGGCAGGAAGATATCCTCGGCGTCCCGGCTACCAATCAAGACGAAACGTTCCCGGAATTGTGGAACCCCATAGTCAACAGCGTCCACAATCCCATGAACGGTCTTATAACCCAATTTTTTGAATTCGCGCAAGACAACCTTGAGCACGGTACCTTTATCTTTGTCGGGCGTCAAACGGGAGGACATCAGGCCTTTGACGTTTTCCATGATGAAGAAGCGGGGTCGGATCTCTGCGATCATTCGAACATAGTCCATAAAAAGACTACCACGTGGGTCATTGATGCCGAGGCGCTTCCCCGCAGTCGAGAAAGGCTGGCAAGGCGGGCCACCGCAAACTAGGAACGCCTCTTCTGGGTTTAATTTCGCAGCGGCTAACATGTCACTCGCGTCAAGCTCCCGAATATCGGCCTTGATACATTCTTGTCCGTTTGCCCGAGCAGTCTCGACACAATCAGATTCTATATCCTGCCCTATGACCACGTTCAAGCCGGCATGCAGAAGGCCCAGATCAAGCCCCATAGCGCCTGAGAAAAAGGAAATCACCGACCGTTGCTTATCGCATGCTTTACCCATGTTTATAGTCTAGCAAAAGGCGCTCCGGCTTTAAACCAAGGTTTGCTGGTGGCCGTCTTCGACGATTCGCACTTATCCTGCCTACTCAAAAATTCTCACCGAGCAAATCCGGTCGCAGGCGCTGGGTGCGCTCGAGGGCCTGCTCTCGGCGCCATTTGGCGATCTCGGCGTGGTTGCCGGAGAGCAGGACATCCGGAACCTTAAGGCCACGCAGCTCAGCGGGACGGGTATACTGAGGATATTCGAGCAGGCCAGTACTGAAGGACTCGTCAGCGGCACTCGCGGCGTTGCCGAGCACCCCAGGCAGAAGCCGGCAGAGCGCGTCGGTCACAGTGAGGGCAGCCAGCTCACCCCCGGTCAAGACATAATCGCCCAGGCTAATGCAAAGGTCGGCGCGGCTATAGGCACGTTCGTCGATACCCTCATAGCGGCCACAGACCATGATCAACTGCCGCTGCTGGGCAAGTTCTTCGGCCAAACGCTGATCGAAGGGACGGCCGGTCGGGGTGAAGAAGATGGTGGTGGCAAAGGTTCCGTCCATGGCAGGCACCCCTTGCAAGTCGTCCAGTGCCTCGAAGATAGGCTCGGCCAACATCAGCTGGCCGGCGCCGCCGCCGTAGGGTTCGTCATCGGTGGTATGGTGGCGGTCATGTGTCCATTCGCGCAGGTTGTGCGTCCGAAAATCCAAGATACCACGCTCCCGGGCCCGGCCCAACATCGAGGTCGAGGCATAGGGCTCGAAGACCTCGGGGAAGATGGTCAGCACATCAATCCTCATAGGAGGTCCTCGACTGCGGCCAAGACCAGCTCGGCGGTCTGGTGCTTGTCGTCGAGGCTGTGGATGATCCGCACCCGGCCGGGCTCGCGCCGGGATAGCTCGAGGAAACCCTCCAAGACCCGCTCATGGAAGGCCATCGGCTGCCCCTCGATGCGGTCAGCGCCGCTCTTAGTGGCCTTGGTCAGGGCGTATTCGACGTCGTTGACCAGTACGATAGTACGCTCAGGCACGATTCCGTCAGCCGCGACCTGGTTAAGGCGGTTAACCGTCTCGAGCGCGATGCCCCGGCCGAAACCCTGATAAGCGAAGGTCGAATCATAGAAGCGGTCGCAGAGGATGACGTCATAAGGCTGACCGTCAGCGGCCTGGGCCTTGCCCTCAAGCAGCGGATGCAGGACCTCACGCACCATCTGCACCCGGGCCGCCTCGTAGAGCATCAGCTCGCAGAGCGGGGTCAAAGCTGCATTGTCCGGGTCGAGCAAGATGCACCGGATCTGTTCGCCGACCTGGGTCTGGCCGGGCTCGCGCAGGCGTTTGACGCGCAAGCCACGGAACTCCAGCTCTTCTTCGAGATAGCCGATCTGGGTTGACTTGCCCACTCCCTCGCCACCTTCGAAGGTGATGAAGAGCGGTTTTTTGTGCGCACCTTCAGCCATAGATATCGCGCCCCTTGCCATCAATCGCGATGAGAGCCGGAAAATCCACGATCTCCAGCTTATAGAGGGCCTCCGGCCCGAGGTCAGGCCAAGCCACGAGCTCGGCGGAGATGACCTTGGTGGCAAGCAAAGCAGCCGCGCCCCCGACTGCGGCAAAATAGGCACAGCCAAACTCGCGGCAGACCGCGCACACCTCTGCCGAGCGGTGGCCCTTACCGATAGTCGCGGCGATACCGGCCCGGTAGAGGGCGGGTGCGGCGAAATCCATGCGACTAGCCGTAGTCGGGCCGACCGCCGCGAAAGGCGGGATACCCTGCACGGCATAATCTGGGCGCAGTTCAGTCGGGCCGGCATAGAAGAGGCTCTGACCTTTGAGGCCAAAGGGCAGATCACCATGTTCTTCGAGGTAGTCCAGACAACGCCGGTGTCCGGCGTCGCGCATGGTATAGACGACACCGGAAAGCAGAACGGATTGTCCGGCGACAAGCTCCGCGCCCGCAAGGGCGTCCAAGTAAAGCGCGATGGGTTCATTCTGGGCGTTTGGACTCTGGCCCAAGCGCGTTGACAGGCTCGGGGTCTTTAACTGGCTATAGCTGCCTGTCTCGAAATTCATAGCAGAACCTCCCCGGTTGCCAGGTCAATAGTAGTCGAACGCATCGCCGAACAGCCCAGGTTGACCGCCAAAGGCAGGGCGGCGATATGGCAGGGGGCAGTCTCGATGTGCACCGCCAGGGCGGTAGGCCCGCCGCCGAAGCCGCCTGGGCCTATCCCCAGGTCATTGACCCGCTTGAGCATGTCTGCCTCAATCGCAGCTACCCGTGGGTCGGGATTGGCCTGGTCGACAGGGCGGAGCAGGGCATGCTTGGCCAGGCCGGCCACCTTGTCGAAGGTCGCTCCCACTCCCACCCCCACTAGCAAGGGCGGACAGGCGTTGGCGGCTTTGGCCCTGACCGCGTCCACGACCTCGGCGACTACCCCCTCTGTGCCAGCACCGGGTGCGAGCATGGTCAAACGGGAAGCATTGTCTGAGCCACCGCCCTTGAGCATGACGTGCAGCTTAGAGTGCACCGCCAGGTCTTTGAGCAGATGCACCTCGCCCATTACCGGGGTGTTGTCGCCCGTGTTATCGCGCTCAACCAAGGCGTCACGCAAGAGGCTCTTGCGCAGGCCCCGCTCGGTGTAGACGCGCCCGGCGATGGCATCAAAGCCGGACATGGCGCCGCCAGCCAAGGTATCGCCCGGCGCGAGCTCGAGCAGCGCCCAGATATAGCCGGTGTCCTGGCAGAGCGGCGCCCGGCTAGCGCCAGCGATGCGGGCGTTTTCCTGCAGCTGTCGGATGGCGAAGGCAGCCGGCCCGTCAGCCGGCAGAGCCGCCAGGGCCGCCCGGAAATCGGGGCGCAGCTCATAGTAGAGGCGCTCCAGGGCCTGCTCAAATGGCTGGTCGAGTTTTGCGTTATCTATCAGCATGTAGTATCAAGCCTATCCGCAGGAAAAGCTGCAGCCCTCCCCTAGCGTCCCTTCTGGGCTTTGGCGGCAAGCTCGGCCGCAGTCAGTTGGGTCTCCTCATACTCCTCGTCAGCATCAAGCCCGAAGGCAGTATGAAGCGAAGTCAACGCCCGCTCGATGTTCTCGGAGCGCACGGTCACACTGACCCGGATCGCCGAAGTCGAGATCATGCCGATGTTGACGCCGTTATCGGCTAAGACCTTGAACATCTTGGCCGCCACCCCCGGATTGGCCTTCATGCCGGCACCGATGATGGAGATCTTGGCGATGTCCCGATCGATGCCGTATTCACGCGCGCCCAAGGCCTTGACCTGCGCCTTAAGCACAGGTTCGATCAGGTCGAGCTCCTTGATCGGAGTGGTGAAAGACATGTCGGTGTGACCGTCCTCGGAGACGTTCTGCACGATCATGTCGACGTTGGCGCCGACCTTGGCGATCGCGGAGAAGACCTGGGCGGCGATGCCGACGTTATCGGGCACGTCGCGGATGGTGATCTTGGCCTCGGAGTTATCGTAAGTGACAGACGAGACGACGGCTTGCTCCATGGGATCCTCCTTATAAGCAGAGATGATGGTGCCAGGGTTGTCGTTGAAAGCGCTGCGGCATGAGACCGGCACCTGGTAGCGCCGGGCGAACTCGACCGCGCGCAGGGCCAAGACGCCCGAGCCGGCAGCGGCGATCTCCAGCATCTCCTTATAGGAGAGCCGCTCGAGCTTGTGCGCCCGGGGCACCTTGCGTGGGTCGGCGGTATAGACGCCGTCGACGTCGCTGTAGATCTCGCAAAGGTCGGCGTGTAGGGCCGCCGCCAGGGCCACCGCCGTGGTGTCGGAGCCGCCCCGGCCCAGGGTGGTGATGTCGCCCTTGCGGGTGACGCCTTGGAAACCGGCAACGATCACGATCTCGTCCTTGGCCAGGGCGTCGGTCACCCGCTCACATTTGATCTGGTCGATCTGGGCTTTCGAGTAGGCGGCAGTGGTGATGATGCCAGCTTGACGGCCGGTCATACTGACCGCGCGCTGGCCCAAACCTTGGATAGCCATCGCCATCACTGCCATCGACTGCTGTTCGCCGGTGGCGAGCAGCATGTCCATTTCGCGCAAAGGGGGCTTGGGGCTGACCGCCTCAGCCAGGGCCACCAAATCGTCGGTGGTCTTGCCCATAGCGCTGACCACCGCCACGACCTCATGGCCAGCCTGGCGATAGTCGACCAGACGGCGGGCGGCACGCAGCACCCGCTCAGGATTTGCCAGCGAGGTGCCGCCGAATTTACAGACGATGATTGACATTTGCTTTTATTCTAGCAGGTGCCCTCCCCCAATCGGGCAAAAGGAGGGGGATCAAGACAAAAAACGACCGAACGCCCAGCCTAAGAGAAAGCACCCCGACCGAGCACGCCGATCCAGATATATTCGAGGGCGGCGATGCTGATCAGGGCCAAGACCACCCGCAGGACCGCATTCGCGATCTTGGCCCGACGCGGATAGTTAGCATAGCGCGGCGCATGGAAAATCAACCATACGCTCAAAGCGTAGACTACGATCAAGATGGCCGCAATCACGACCGCGCCGACGATTATCACCGGAGCGCTGAAACTGGATCCATTCATTGTCTTTCCTCGGATGTCAGTGGGAATTGTGTCTTACTGATTGTCGCATAAAGCCAGCCCTTAGGAGGCGGGGTCGAAAATCCGGCCCGGGCTGGGCGGCTCCTTACTCTTTGAATCAAACCGGCTCGACCCAGACCGGAAGCCCATCATAGATCCATGAGCCGATCTGGGGCTCGCAGTCCTCATAATCGGCAGAAGTCAGACGGTTGATATTAGCAGGATCAGGCCAACCGTATTCGGCCGAGAGCACTCCGTCTTTAATCGCCGCCACCTGGGTGGTAAAAACCGCACTGCCCTTAGCCGTGCTCAGACGCAGCTGTGCGCCTTCGGCCACTCCGATCTCAGCCAGGGTGGCTGCCGACATCTGCACCAGGGCCTGAGGATGCTCGGCCTGAAAAGCCGGGACGTCATGGAAAGAAGAAGCCCAGAAAGGCTGCATCCGGGCGCCAGTGAGAAGGATATAGGGTCGGCCAGGGAGTCCTGGACAGGCCTCTCGGCCGGCCTCGGACAGGCCTTCTTTGCAGGATTCATCTTCGGCTCTACCCGTGAAAAGGCCCAGGCTATCCTCCAGCTCTGGGTAAAGTTTTCCTAGGAGCCCGAGGTCAGGCTGGGGCAGGGGGGTAAATTCGATCTTGCCCGAAGCAGTGGCAAAGCCCCGGGGGCTACCCTGGGCGTCCGGCAGCTCTTGCTTAGCGTAGCGCCCAGACCCGTAGTACATGCCGACCTCGCTCCATTGCTGGTAGCTCATACCAGTCGGCGCCAAGGCCCTCTCGATCGCCTCATCAAGGCTCACATCCGGCCAATCGGCCTCACTTTGGCCCAGCGCCAAGCCCAGGCCACGCAGGATCTCATAGTCACATTTGCGCTCGTAGTAAGGCTTGACCGCGCGCGCACCGCCATAACAGAAATTAGAGACCCCACCATGCATCTGCCAAAGAGGGCGCTCGATGGCGCCTGCCGCTGGCAATAAATAGTCAGCAAACTGGGCGCTGTGGCTGAGCCTTTGCTCAAGGCAGACGATCGTGTCAAGGGCCGCGAAAGCCCGCTCGACCAGATTGGCGTCGGCGTAGGTGAGCAGCGGATTGGTGGCCTCGATCAGCAGCGCACTGACCCGATAGGGGCCCTGGCCCAATGCCGCCCGCCAGACCAAGTTAGGATGGGCACTGGTCAGATAACGCATCGGCAACCGCTTGCCCTCAATCTTACTGGTCTGGGTGCGCATCTGCTCGTAGCCGGCATAGCTCTGGATACTGTTATGGCCCAGCTGGGCAGCCTTGCACTCCGGGCTCATCCGCTCGCTGTATTCGAGGTCGAGCTCCTCTGTGAAGTCAGAGGTGTCCATGATGGCGCAGCCCCCGGCCTTGTCCACATCGCCGAGCAGGGCGCGCAGGATAGAGATGGCCTTGTGGGTGGGAGCGGTGTTGGGACCAAGCTCATCGATGCCCCGCCCCGTCAAAAGGGCAGTCGGGTGGGCATCCGGGGCATGGGCGATCAAGCGGGCCGCCTCTGCGATTTGGGCGGCCGGCAGGTCGCAGAGCAACGACGCACGATCAAGGGTGTAGGGCGCGACCATCGCGCGCAGCTCTGCCAGGCCAAGGCACCAACGCTCTACGAAAGACTGGTCGTATAGGCCCTGCTCGAGCAGCTCGCGGATCAGGGCCAGGGCCAAGACTACATCACTACCGGGACGCAACTGCAGATGCAGGTCGGCCCGTTTGGCGGTCTGGGTCTGGCGCGGATCGACCACGATCAGGGGCACGCCAGCCGGACGCAGGGCTAAAATCCGCCGCCAGAACTCCGAATTGTCGCTGACTGCCGGATTAGTCCCCCAAAGCAGGACCTGTCCGCTCACCTGTGGGTCAATTTCGACCTCGATCGGCCAGCCATAGGTCTGGGCATCCATCAGAATGCGGATGTTCCAGCAGATCTGGCCGATACCCATATTGTTGGGCGATCCGAAAAGGGTCATCAGACGGTGCAGGGGCCAGAAACTAGCATGGGGGCCGCCAATGGCCGAAGCCAAAGTCGCAGCGCCATAACGCTGGCGCAGTTGGTCAAAGCGCTGCGCAATCTCAGCGAGCGCCTGTGACCAGGAGATGCGCTGCCATTGTCCGTCATCAGCGCCAAGAGCGAGCTTAGAGCCGACCTCCAAGCCGCAGCGCCCTAGCTGACCACGGGTAGCGCCGATCCGCTTAAGGGGATAATTGAGACGCCGCGGGCTATCGATATCGGAAAGATTGAGGCGCCAACGCCGACAGCTCTTGAAGATACGTTCGGCATAAGGGTAGCGACTCGTGTCTGGTTGCAGGCCGACCAGGCGTTCATGGCCATCTTGTTCGACTTCGATTTCACAATCGAAACCACAATAATAGCCACAGTAGGCACAATTGGATTTTCGTGTCACACGCACAGGCAGACCTCCGTCAAGTCCGTCCGCTTATCGCGGCCTAGCTAGCTTTTACAGGAAACAATAGCCGGCCGCCGCCAAGACCACGCCGACGATGATCAGGGCAGTGCAGATCACGTTGGCGAAACGGGTCCAGACATCATCACCGAACCAACCCACTAGATACCAGTTGCGCTCGGTGTTGACCAAAGGTTCGCTGAAGGAGTTGGAGAAGCTACGTTCAGCGAAATCAAGGCCGGCGCCGGCCATATAGACGTCAGCATAGGGCCTGCCTCCATCGGCCAGGATGGCACTGGCTTTGATGGCCCGGGAGCGGGTTCGGGCCAGCTGGATCGCGAAAGCGATGAAGACGAAAGCTACCAACACTGCCATTACCAGGAGGTTCTGATAGGAGATCGCCGGCGCCACCGTCTGCCAGAAAGGATTAGCCTGGCTAGGTAGCCCACCCGCTACAGCCTGTAAGTAAGGCAGCACGATTTGGTTGGAAATCAGGGGAAAGAGCAGGCAGCTAGCCGCGACTACCAGGGCAATCACGGCAAGTGCCCACCATTCGCTGCGATTGACTGACTTCTCGACATTGTCAGCGGCCTTGCCGATGGCCAAGACCTTACCCAACCATTTCGCCCAGAACACGAAAGTCAAAGCCGAGCCAAAGGCCAAGACGATGATCAAACCGATATTCTGGGTGTCAGCCAAGGCTGAGATGGTCGCCCATTTGCTAACCAGCATGCCAAAGGGGGCCACGAACATGATGAACATGCCCAAAGCCATCAGGCAGGCCAGCTTGGGCATCCGCCGAAAGAGGTTGTCCATCACCTCGATCTGGCGCGAGCCGATGTGATGCTCGGCGGTGCCGACGCAGCAGAAAAGTAACGCCTTGGCACAGGCATGGAAGATAAGCAAGAAGATCGCGGTCCAAACCGCCTCCGGCGTGCCGATCCCGGCGCAGAGCACGATCAAGCCGAGATTAGCGATGGTGGAGTAGGCCAAGACCCGTTTGGAGTTGGTCTGAGCGATCGCCACCGCGCTACAGAAGAGGAAGGAGATGCCACCGATCAGCATCACCAACATGCCGTTGAAATTAAAGCCAAAACAAGGCGCCAGTTTGATCAGGAGAAAGACCCCGGCCTTAACCATGGTCGAGGAATGGAGCAGGGCGCTAGTCGGAGTGGGTGCCACCATTGCACCGAGCAACCAGGAATGAAAGGGCACTTGGGCCGCCTTAGTGAAAGCCGCCACCGCTAAAAGAGCCACTGGCAGCATGTAGCTAAGGCCGCCCGAACCACTCGCGATCAAACGGTCAAGCTCGAGGAAGGGGCTTGCCCCGCTAGCCTGCCCGATGCCGAGGCCAAGGGCGAGACAGATCAGAGCCACCACGAAAGCGATACCGCCGATCAAGTTGAGCACGATCTGACGGAAGCTGTTGCGGATCGCCTCCGGAGTGCGGGTATAACCGATCAGGGCGAAAGAGCAGGTGGTGGTCACCTCCCAAGCGCAGAGCAGCCAGGTTAGGTTGTTGCAGAGGACGAGTGCGAACATCCCGGCCAAGAAGGCGAAGATGACGCTAAAGAAGATATTCTGCCGGTCATGCAGCTGTTTTTTCGCATTGGTACGTTCACCTTCGCTATCGGCAGCGAACTTGTCACCTTCGACTTGGGCCAGGTGTTCAAGGTGTGTCTGGAAATCCTTCATATAACCGACCGCGTAGATGCAGATCAAGCTGCCGATCACACCGATGACCAAGATCATGATGGCCGAGAGCTGATCGATATAGAGGTCATGTTCGATACCGACACCGGGGGCGATGCCGAGTTCGAAAGCCAGGGCCAAGACCAGCTGGACAGCTGCCAGCACCACCGCCAACCACTTGCGATGGTAGATGCCCTTGGCAATGATATAGACACAGAGCAGGGCATCAACGGCCAAGCCTAGATAAGAGATAGCCTCATGCCAAGGTGCGGCCACCGCGAGCTTGGTCGCGCCGCCAAAGAGGAAAGGACCGGCCAAAATCAGGCTCAAGGCGATAATCAGGACAGCAGCCGTGATAGTGATAACGGCCCGCGCTTTTTGGTTGCGGCAGACCAGCAAGAGCAGGGCCGCCAAGAGCGGGACGAGGATTATCGAGACAAACTGTAACATCAAGGCCGCCTTTTCAATTCGCTTCGCAGGACAGATCCAAATAGGCGGAAGTTCCGCCCCAGGTCATTCTAACATTATCCCTACCACTCCTGCCGACCGCAAAAACAGCCCGGCCCTAGCACCCGGCAGGGACACTCTATAGACTGTCCCTGTTAAGCCCCCCGTTAAGCTGCTAAGCTCAGAGCTCGATCTCTTCACCAGGTTTGATAATCAGTTTGTTCGGCGCCGTCCAAACCTCGGCCTTGGCGAGGTCAAAGAGCGGGTCGGGGCCGTCCGGGCTCAAGTGGATGATGATATTGTGCTTGGCGCCGATCAGCTCGGCGCACTCAGCCGCCTCGGCCAGGTTCATGTTATAGATACCGTCACCAGGCAGGATGGCGTAGTCCAAATGTCGGGCGGCCAGATCGGCCATCGCGGCGTATTTGGAGGTGTCGCCGGAGCAATAAAGCGAGACCCCGTCTAGGCTGAGGATGAAGCCAACGCAATCATTGGGATCATGATGGGCGTTCTCAGCCCAAGTCGCCTCGACCTTGGCCCAGTCGAGGTAATAGGTCTGATGCACGCCGCCGGCCAAGGCCTCGAAGTTAGTGATGACTCGGGCGCCTTGCTTGAGATGGACGAGATCAAGGCGGTTGTGATCGAAATGCTGGTGGGTGACCAAGACCAGATCGGCCAGCGGCCCATAGCCGTCGCCAGCGTAGGGGTCGACGTAGATCACCTTGCCTGCAGCCGAAGTGATGCGATAGGAACCGTGTCCTTGATAGTAGAGTTTTGCCATGGCTTTCTCCTTAGAACTCTAAGTGACAAAGGGTCAGCAAATGCCGCTCAGCCTATCTTAGCACCCCTGTTGGGGATTGAATCGGGGACACTTTATAGAGTGTCCCCGGAGAACTCGACAGTCAGCTGGTCTGGACGCGATTCTGCGGTCTTAGCTCTTCTTTTGCTTTGACTTGACCCGGTCGCTACGTAGAGTCAGCGACATCAGAAAGATACAGATAGTCAGGGCGAAGATGATGCCGAAGACGGCCAGGAGCCCGAAGCTATCCCCCACCGCACCCAGGATTGGCGAACAGACGCTGCCCAGCGAGACCGAGACGCCGAGCGCGATACCTGAGGCCATGCCGACGTGGTTGGGCAGTTGTTTCTGGGAAAGCGCGATTACCGGGCTGTAAGCGGTCTGCAGGAAGAGCAGGGAGACGCTGATGATGATGCCAGCCAACACCACCAGGAGGGTTTTGAGGTTAGTGTCGAGGTAGAGGTTGGCCACGATCAGGAAGAGGCCGATGCCGCAGATGAGCAGGGCCGAGCAGATCACGATGTCCTTCTTGAAACCGACCCGGTCGGCGATGCGGCCACCGAAGAAGGTACCGACCGCGCCGACCAGCGAGGCGATCGCCAGCATCAAGGTGGAGATGGTCTCGGCATTGGGGTTGCCGACGAGGAATATACGCACCCAGATCAGCGGGATGAAGACCTGCATGGCGTTGAAGATGATACAACGGAAGGTGTTGACCAAGCTGACCTTCCAGAACTCCGGCCAGTGGTCTTGTGCCTTGTCCAGCCCCTTGGCCACCTTGCGCCGGGCGTCGATCTCGGTCAAACGGCGGAAGTTCTTGGTCTGGCTGAGCAGGAGGATAGCGGCGATTGCCGCCAACACCAAGAAGACGATGGCACCGTGCAAGCCGAAGCCGAGCGCCCCGAAGAAGACGGTGACCAGGATGGCGCCACCGAAGAAGCCCAGGGTGCCACCGACCCCGAAGTTGGACATGCCCTCGCCCTTGGAGGCGCCGGCCACCACATTGGCCAGCCGTCCGCCCTCGGGATGGAAGAGGGCCACCCCGAAGCCGCAGAACATGCAGCTGAAGAAGAGCACCACGAAATTACTGAAGAAAGCGAACATCGACACGCCCAGCCCGGACATGAAGACGCCTAGGGCCATCAGCCAGGGCTTTTCCACTTTGTCGCCGATGTAACCGAAGATCGGCTGAACCACCGAGGAGACCACGCCGTTGGCCAGGACCAGAAGGGTGGTCTGGGCAATCGAATATTGGGGATTGACCAGAAGTAGGAAGGGGATCATGGCCGGAATCGCCCCTTGGTTGAGGTCGGTGCAAAAATGGGCCAGGGTGAGCAGGTAACTGTGTTTCTTAGAGAGCATGCACAGATTGTAACGCGAAGCGCCCTAGCGCTGTCCCACCGAGGTGGACGTGCGTAAAGGACAGTTGAATTACAGGTGCGATTGAGCGGAGCAGAATAGCCCCAGATATAAGGAAAGCGGGTCTGATACAGTACAGCATCGCGCCCGCTTTCATTAACATTTATGATACCACAAATTAGAGGATTTCAAGCACTTTGCCGGATTTATTTATCAGCAAGATGCGTTTGAATTTCGTAGATCCTTCTCGCAAGAAAGCGTTTATCCTCGCTTTAGCTTGGTAGGCGCGCATCTTGGTTCTGCTTAAATCAATAACGACATATTGAGACTGTCTATTGGCTTTGCGCAGGTTATTATCAATCGTATTCTTGGCATTGCCTTTTGGGCTTTTGATTTCCCATCGTATTCCCTTTATCAGCAAATCTAGCGTTTTGGCGTTGATTTTACGCTGGATAAATTGCACGTCACAGTCAAAATATTCAGCCAGCATAGCCGCTGCATGTATCTCATGCTGCTGGGGATATGGGTTTATGTTTATGTGAATTATTAGTTCGTGTTTACCTGATTTCATAAGTATTAATAATATCATATATTCTCTACTCTAGAATCATCAAAGTTCGCACTCTCGCTCAAAATGAATTGTGCGCTGCGGCGAAGCGGGACACAGGCAACACGGAAAACGCCGTAGATGGCTTACCCGATATAATAGGGGTGTATCGAATATGGGGGGGATGTTATGACAGAACGTAAAGTCAACTTGATCTTCGATTCCTGCTGTGACCTACCGGCCAAACTCGTCCAGACCCTGGACGTCCAGCTGGTCAATTTCACCTATACCCTGGAGGGGCACAACTACGTCGACGACCTCGGCTGTTCGCTTTCGCATCACGACTTCTATGAGCGGATGCGGGCAGGTGCCACGCCGACCACCACCCAGGTCAGCCCCGGGCAGCTCGAGGAGGTCTTCGAGAGCGCCTATCGGACAGGACGGCCTACCCTGATGCTCACCTTCTGCGCCGCCCTTTCTGGTACCTATCAAGCAGCCTGTCTGGTACAGAGGCAGCTGAAAGAGAAGCATCCCGACTTCGACCTGCGGGTGATCGATACCTACCTACCGAGTTGCGCCGAAGGGCTGCTCGTACTCGAGGCGGCCCGTCAGGCTGCGCGCGGCCTCCCTATCGATGAGCTCTGCGCCTGGGCAGAGGAAGCCCGCTACCGGGTGCATGGTTATTTCACCGTGGACGACCTGCATTGGCTCAAACTGGGCGGACGGATCCCGGCGGCGGCAGCCTACCTGGGGGCGAAGCTCGACATGAAGCCCCTGCTCTCCTATGACCTCAAAGGCGGTCTGACCTTGGAGAGCCTGACCCGGGGGCGCAAGAAAGCGATCAAACAGGTCTTAGCGCGTTACCGTGAGTTACATGACGTGGCAGGCAACCCAGATAACACCACCTTGGTCTGTGCCGCCGACGTGCCTGAAGAGCAGGCCGCTCTGCGCGAGGCCACGGCCGCCCTGGCTGGCGCCGGCGCCGAGCTGATCAACTGCGACATCGGCACCGTGATCGGCTCCCACGTCGGCCCGGGCATGATCGCCTTGGTCTTTTGGGGGCCAGACCGCCGCCAAGCCTAGCTGCTGTCTTTTGGTAGAGCTGTTTACAAAAAAACGGGGAGTGAGCTGTCAGCAAGGAAAACCGGAAAGGCAGGGGTCGAATGCGAGTTCTGCAGGCGCGCAGGAAGCCTGGATAAAGGTAATGCTTTTGCGCCGAAGCCTGTCTGAGCAGGCGACCCCTGCCTTTCCGGTTTTTCCCCGGCTTGACGACAGGCCGAAGTTTACTAAGGTAAATGAGGACTGGCGGCGAGCCGAAATGGCCTAAATGCCACTTGCGATCCAAAAAAACTTGATATTTGAATGCAGTTGGAGCGAGCGGCAGACCGCCGTTACCCTGATCGGTAACAAGGGCTGCCGCGAGCTTCAAATGCGTCAAATAGCAAGTTTTTTCGCCATTACGAAGTCGTCCATGAAATAGCCGTTGCCGATGTCGGATTGGCGCTCCTCGATAGTCCGAAAACCAAGGTGCTTATAGGCACGCACGCCAAGCTCGTTATATTTGTTGACGGTCAGATAGAGGGCTTCAAGGCCGAGCTGGCGGGCCCAGTCAGCCCAGTAATCAATGATTGCGCTGCAATAGTGCTTACCGCGCTCTCCCGCCTTAAGGTAGATCTTGGAGATGAAGAGGCGATGGGCGGCGAAGGCGTTGATGGCGTCGCCGTGGATGGTCGGGTCATAGCTGGCGGCCTCGACGCTCTCCGGCGCGGCCGAGCTGTAGCCGACCACCTGGCCGGCCTCGTCTCTGGCGAAGACCCAACGATAGCCTTGTTCCTTGATTGACGCGGCAATCGCCTCTGCCGAATGCATGGTCTCGAGCATGTACTCGGTCTGCGCCTGGCCGATCCGCTCCGGCCAGTAATCGAGCCAGATCTCACGGCCAAGGGCGGCCATCGCCGCAATCTGATCTTCGCTGTAAACAGGTTGATACGTGAGCAGGGGCATGGCTTTCCTTTCGGCTGGTCAGCTTCCATTATAACGGTTGTCAACACCACTCAAAGGCAATCAGATCGGGCCCAGCTGGCCGCTCCTTTGGAATTGCGTCGCGAAAAGCACTACCATGACCCTATGCACTACCGCGAGGACAGATACGGCAACAAGCTCAGCACTTTGGGATTTGGCTGTATGCGTTTTCCCCTTTCCGACAGTGCCACTGACGCCCTGATTTGCGCTGCCATCTCAGCCGGGGTCAATTACTTCGACACTGCTTTCGCCTATGGCCCGAGCGAAGCGCGCTTGGGCAAAGTACTTGCCAAACACGGTCTACGCGACCAAGTCAAGATTGCCGCCAAACTCCCGCACAAGCGGTGCAAGTCAATAGCCGATGTCGAGCGGATCTTTTCCGAAGAGCTGGTGCGCCTACAGACCGACCACATCGACTACTACCTGATCCATAACCTCTCCAGCCAAGGCCAATGGCAGCGTCTCCTTGACCTCGGCATCAAGTCATGGATAGAGCAACATCAAGCCGATGGTAGCCTGTGCCAGCTGGGCTTCTCTTTCCATGGCGCCCAGAGTGAGTTCTTCAAATTACTTGAAGCATTTGACTGGGACTTCTGCCAGATCCAATACAATTACCTCGGAGAGGGCTTCCAGGCCGGCAATGCCGGATTAGAACGCGCCAGCGCCTTGGGCCTACCCGTAGTGATCATGGAGCCGCTGCTGGGCGGGCGTCTGGCCAAGAACCTGCCTCCAGCGGCCGAGCAGGCTTTTGCCGTACTCGAACGTCACTGGACACCCGCCCAATGGGCGCTCGCCTGGGTCTTGAACCACTCACAAGCCACCTTGGCGCTCTCCGGCATGAACGCCATGCAACAACTCGTGGACAACCTGGCCGTGGCCGACGCGGCCGAAGCGGGCGCTCTGACGCCGAAAGAACTAGCCGCTTTCGAAAGCGCAAAGCTTGCCCTACGCGATGATCGACGCATCCCCTGCACCGGTTGCAACTACTGTATGCCCTGCCCGCACGGGGTCAACATTCCGGCTTGTTTCGCCGCCTACAACGCCCGCCAGAGCATGAGCTTCTACCAAGGTATGCACATGTACATCACCTCGACCGGAGCCGACCAAGACTTTCCCACACGCGGCGCCACCGCCTGCCGCCGCTGTGGCATCTGCCGGGGAAAATGCCCCCAGGGAATCGATATTCCCGGCGAGTTGGAAAAAGTACGCCAGAGGATGGAACATTGGCCTTTGGGCCCCGTTCTGAAATTAATCCGCAGGCACTTCTAGCTGACGGAGCGGATGTATCAAATAAAACGTCCCTTTGATACATCCCTTTGATACGCTCTAGGCTGCCTTGACCTCGGGTTCTGGCTCAGGCCGGTGCATCACCAATTCACTCATCTGAGTGGCAGGCTTAGGCAGGCGCACCTCCATGCTAAGGCACTTCTTGGGACAGGCGCGCACGCATGATCCGCACTGGACGCAGGCAAAGCGATCAATCGCCCAAGTCCCGGCAGTCTTATCGACTTTCAATGCGTCAGCCGGACACTTCACCACACAGGTGCTACAGAAGATACAGAGCTTGATGTCATTGGCGATCTCGCCCTTCAAGGCCGGCGGGAACTGGGGCTGCACCTCTGGGTACATCTTGGTCACCGGCTTGGTGAACAAATTGCGCAAGGACATGGCGCCTAAACGAAAGCCCATCGGATCACCTCTCTGTACAGCTAATACAAGGATCGATAGTCAAGACGTTAAGGGCGACGTCGGCTAAGTCGCAGCCCTGCAGGGTGTGCACCATGCCGGCGATGCTCTGCGAAGTGGGCGTGCGGATGCGAAAACGCTCCAAGAACTTGGTCCCGTTGCCACGGGCGTAGTAGAAGCATTCCCCGCGTGGCTGTTCCAAGCGACTGGTCGCCTGAGCTCCCTCAGCCGGACGCCCCTTTACCTTCATCGAGATCGGCCCGTCCGGGATCTTCTCGACCAGCTCCTTGATGATATCGATGGCTTGGAGCACTTCTTCGGCGCGCACCATGCAGCGGGCCCAACCATCACCTTGGTCGGAAACGATCGGTTGGAAATCCGCCAAGGCCCCATAAGCGTCATAGCCATAGCAGCGCACGTCCTCGGCGATACCACAGGCCCTTGCGAAAGGCCCGACCATGGCGAAGTCATGTGCCTCTTGTTTGGAGATATACCCGACCCCGACCAGACGGCTTTTCACCGACTGGTCTTTCAAGAAAGTGTTGATCAGGGTCTGGAACTCACTCCGCATGCGGTCGAGGACGTCGCAGATGCCACGCAGATCCTCGTTGGAGATATCTTGGTTAACCCCGCCCACACAGGTGGCCGAGAGGATTACCCGGCCGCCGGTGGTCTGCTCGAAGATATCGAGCACCCGCTCACGCAGGCGCCAGGTCTGCATGAAAAGGTTCTCATAACCGAAAGCATCGGCCAGAAGCCCCATCCAGAGCATATGTGAATGCATCCGCGAGAGCTCGTGCCAGATCACCCGTAGAAATTCCGCCCGTGGCGGCACTTCCAGGCCCATCAACAGCTCCACCGTCTGGCAATAACCCAAACTATGGCCGAAAGAGCAGATTCCACAGATACGCTCACAGACATAGACATATTGTTGGAAGTCGCGCTTTTCCACCAGCTTCTCCAGGCCACGATGGACGAAACCGAGCTGGGGTACTGCCTCGACCACTTTCTCGTCCTCGACGTAGAGGTCAAGGTGGATCGGCTCCGGCAGCACCGGGTGCTGCGGCCCGAAAGGAATGACCGTACGATCAGCCATTATGCCTCACCGCCCTTCTGCTGGCTTGCTGTGCCACTCGGGTCCGTCCCCGCAGCGCTGGCGCTCCCGGTTTGTTCGGGCGACGCTTTGGCCGCAGCCGCGGCGGCCTTCTGTTTGCGCTCGATGACTTGGATATTATGCGCCATCGGATGCGCCTCGACCGGACCGTAGAATTTCTGCTTATAATCCAGGATCAGGCCCTCGAAATGGATGCCGTAGAGATCCTGGGTCTCGTTTTCGAAGAAGAAGGCATTCTCGAAGACCGGTGAGATCGAAGGCACCGTATCGCCGACCTGGACGATCATGGTCAGATTCTCCAGCTCTTCCATGCGGCCGAAAGAATAGAGCAGCTCGATGCCATCGATCGTGGTCGAGCCACAGATATTGACGAAACGCCAACCGGCCTCCTGATAGCGCTTGGCTTCGCCGATGAGTTGGTCGGGGGCAGAGGCGCGAAAATGCTCCGGCTGCTGGGCGCGGGCCGGATGCTGAAAGGGCTCTGCCGCCGGCGCGGCGGGTTTGGCCGAGGCTTTCTTGGTATCAGTCTCTGACATCATCGCTTCGCTTTCTTGGCGGCCTTGAGGGCGGCCCGTTTCTGTTCGAGTATGCCCAAACCCTGTACCACGGCGTCGATGATGGTCTCAGGGCGCACCGCGCAGCCGGGTGCATAGACGTCGACCGGGATCGCGCTGTCAGCGCCTCCCTCGATGTTGTAGCAATCACGGAAGACTCCACCGGTACAGGCACAAGCCCCCACTGCCACCACTACTTTGGGCTCGAGCATCTGATCATAGATCTGCTGGATGACCGGACGGCAGCGGTCATTGACCGAGCCGGTGACCAGGAAGATATCGGCGTGTTTGGGATTGCCGGTATTGACGATCCCGAAACGCTCGACGTCATAAAGCGGGGTCAACGCGGCCAGCACCTCGATGTCGCAGCCGTTGCAGCTCGAAGCATCATAATGGATGACCCAGGGGGATTTACTCGTTGAAGACATCAGAGGCACCTCATATCCAATACAGGGCGAAGAGGTTGATGAAGCCGAGCACCAAGGTGACCAGCCACGACCACTTGAACATGGCCTGCCACTTGACCCGGGCGAAGTTGTTGTCGATCATGATCTCCAGGAAATAGACCACGATCACGCAGCCCAGCGCCAAAAACCACGACCACCCCGCCGAGAAGACGAAGAAAAGGCCGACCCAGCCTAGGAAGAGCACCGACTCATACCACTCCATCACCTCATAGAGGGCCAAAGTGCGCCCGGAGAACTCGGTGATGGCACCTTTAACCAGCTCTTGGTGTGCCTCGGTGGCGACGCTCAGGTCAAAAGGTGACTTGCGCAGCTTGATGGTGAGCACGAAGAGCAGGGCCAAAAAGATCAACGGGATCTCGCAGATCAGAGGCTTCTCCAGAGTCGCGCTGACCGAGATATTAAAGCTATGGCTGGCCAGGTAGAAAGCCACCGCCATCAGGATCACCAGGGGCTCATAAGCGGCCACCTGGATGATCTCACGCGAGGCTCCGGCATCGGCGTAGGGCGAACGCGCCGAGAACGCGGCCAGCACGAAGAAGAGTGCCGACAAGGTCAACACGAAGACCACCATTAAGAAATTGCCCCCAGCGAAAAAGAAAGCGCCGGCCAAGATCGCGAAGATAAGCGACATCAGGACATAGAAACCGATGAAATCATTGACCGGTTTGGACTGCTTAGCCCAGAGCTTCTGCACATCGTAGAAAGGCTGCAACAGCGGCGGCCCCACCCGGTCTTGGATACGCGCCGTGATAATCCGGTCTGCCCCTTTAATCAGGCCGCCCAAAAAGGGCGCCACCAGGGCGAAAGCGACCAAAGCTATGACAAAGGAGATTAAATCCATGATTTACTCTAACACAAACTTAGCTTGTCTTGCTGACTTCGTCAACGAAGGGTCGAATTTGATAAAAACACCTGTTCAGCGAGGCGATGTTGGCATAAATGGCTTATCCAGGAGCAGGAACAGCTGATGTGGGACGATACTGACCAGACCGTCCCGGATCTCATCTACGCTCTCGTCCATATTGTCACGCATCCAGCGCATCACCAAAGTGGTTTCAGAGATCGCGAGGGCCTTGATCTGGATGAGCAGGCTATGGCTGAGCTCACATCTGCGGAAGTCAGCTACCGTCTCGATCAGGTTCTTACGTCTGGCCCGTTCGGTGTAACGGGAAAGCGATTGATAACCATGGGCAGCCGCTGACTTAGTGTAGAGATGACGACATTTCCAATGCCCGATCAAGGATATCTTGTAGCCATCGCGCCAGTTCAGGCTGCGCCCGATTTGGAAGATACCCTCTTGGCGATGATGTCGGAGTGCCACTGGATCACCGCGTATTTATCAGTGAAATAGCGGTAGAAAGTGGGCCTGGTCAAACCCGCCTGCTCGGCGATCATCTTGACCGTGACGTCATCAAAACTTCTCTCTTGCAACAACGCGTCTAAAGCCGACACGAAACGCAGCTTGGCCGTGTAATCCTTAGGCGGATTCATCTTAACGTCAACCATCAGGCCGCCCTCCCTTGCTGCCTAGTCAAAACGTCGTCCTCCCCGCAGGAGCTTATTTTACTACAGATGGTCGATCCGTCCGGGTAGAGGCGAGATGGCGGCTTTGACTTAAACGGCCAGATGATAAAGTTGGGGTACAGGAGGCAGCTATGCGGCGTTTAGCTATGAGAATCCTAGAAGAGACGCTGGTTGATATGGGAGATCGCCTGCATCGGACAGCGCATCTCACAAAGCAGACAGCCGACACAGAGGGCATCGTCGACCACGATACCTTCTGTGTCGGCTCCTAAGGCGTTGCGCGGACACAGCTCCACGCAACGCCCACAAAGCACACAGACCTCAGCGTCCACCTGGATGTGCTGCTTGAACATCCGCTCGGTCTGTGGCCGATAACACATTATTTTTCGCCGTGCACGTTGGGATCGATGTTCTCGTAGATGCCTTTCCAGACGCCGCCGCCCGAAGCGATGTAGCTGTCGAGGTCCTCAGAGGTGTCAGAGCGATCCCAGGGATCGACGCAGGGATAGATCTTGCAGAGCAGGCCACGCGTGGTCCAGGTCCCGGTGCACTCATCGAGGTCCTCGATCTTATCGTCAGTCAAGACGTTGGCGTTGGAGATGAAGAGGCCTTGGCTCCAGGGCTCCTCAGCCGGCAACTCCGGCATCCACCAAGAGGCCTGGGCCTGCACGGTGCCGCGGGGCAGGTCCCAACCCAGCCAAGCCTTCATCATGATACGACCACGCGGGGTCTCGATCCAGACATTCTCGCCCTGGCGGATACCATAGATCTTGGCGTCATGCATGTTGATCTTGACCAGGGGATCGGGGAACTGGGAACGGTTGCCATAACCAGGCACGCGTTGCTCGGAATGGTACATCGGGGTGAAGCGGCCACCGGTGGTGAGCACCAAGGGGTAGTCCTTGAGCAGCTCAGGCGAACCCTGCTCGCTCTCCGGCATCGGTACGTACTCGGGAATCGGGTCATAGCCGCACTCTTGGATGATCGAGGGGATCAGCTCGCATTTGCGGGACTGGGTGACGAAACCGCGTTTTTGGCCATTGGGCAGGTCATCCAGATACTTCTGTTCGCGGAAGCCGTCCACCGGTGGGATCGAGCCTGCGGTCATGAAAGAATCATAGTCCCAACCGACCCGCTCGATCCGGTATTTGATCAGATCCTCATAGGTCTCCCAAGGCCACTGTTCGGCTTGGCCTTGGCGGATGCCGAGCTCGCGGAAGAAGTCATAGTCGAGATGGCGGTCATAGAGCGGCTGCACCACCCGGTCGCCACCGTCGAAGAAGTCCAGCGAGTCCTCGACCGTCGAAGCATAGGGACGCTCCAACCAATCAGCTGCCGGCAGGATATAGTCGGCGATCGCCGCCGTCGGGGTCTTCCAATAGTCGAGCACCACCAACAACTCGAGCTTCTTCATCGCATTGTAGACGTGCTTGGTATTGGGGGCCCAGATCAAAGGATTGGAGGTATAACAAATCATCGCCGTCACCGGGTAAGGGTCATGCTCTTCGATCGCTTTCCAGCAAACCGGCGGGCTGACCAACATCTGGTGCTGCTGGGGACGGTTGATGTGGAGGTTCTTCTTGAAAACGGCGTCGCCTTTCTCGAAGGCCTCCCAGCTCATGATCCTGAACTGGTCGTTGCCGAGGAACTTCTTGCGGATCTCGGGCTTGACGGTATCGGGGATCTCCAACTCGGAGTCGCGCACCGGGAAGAGCTTCTCACCATTTGGACCGATCGGGCCGGGCACCGCGATATACTCGCCACCGACGATGTCGATGTTGCCGGTCAAACAACGCAGGAGGGTCTTGGCGATGGTGGTACCATGTGCGTTGGGGCCCTCGCCGTCACCGCCGCCGATACCCCAAGCGATGCAGCCGGGCTTGGTGGTGGCATAGGTCTCGATCGCCGCCTGGGTGATGCGCGCCGGCACACCGCAGACCTGTTCGGCTTTCTCCGGGGTGTACTCCACCGCGCGCTCGGCGATGGCGTCGAAGACGGTACGCACCTCGATCTCGGAGCCGTCGGCCAACTTTATCTTATGCGTTCCCTCGATTGGAGCGTCGACCTCGGCATCATAATAGTGGTTCTCGTCGGAACACCAGATCGCCGGGGCGCCGGTCTTATCATTCCAAGCCACGAAATCCTCGTACTTGCCATCCTTGTCGATGTCGCAACCACGGACAAGTATGTTGTCGCTCGCCTTTACCAGGAACGGCGCATTAGTGTAGTCTTTCACGAAATCCGCGTCATAGAGCTTGTTCTTGATGATGTGACCGACCCAAGTCATCTGCATGTAGAGGTCAGTACCGGGTTTGATGCAGATCCAGTGATCAGCCTCTTGGACCAGCGAGATCGCCACCGGATCGACCACGATCAACTTAGGCTTCTCGCCCTCGCGGTCAAGCGCGGCACGTAAGGCCTTCCACAGCGGCCCCTGCTTGTCGCATTTCTCGTCTGGGCGGATACCCCAGATCACGATGCAGTTGGAGTAGGGCACGGTCATCGGCAGAGTAGTCTCGATCGGCCAGCCGACCATTGACATATTGACGGTGTAGGTGTAGCACCAGCAGATGGTGCCGGGGTCAATGATATTGCCAGGATTGCCGAAAAGATTGGAGAAACGGCTACGCGCCCACATGTGATCGGAGCGGTAGGTGCCCTCGGCGATGCAGAGGGTCTCCGGGCCATACTTGGCCTTGAGCTCATCAAGCTTGGCGCTGATCTCGTCTAAGGCCTGGTCGTAGGAGATCTCCTCGAACTGGTTAGTGCCCTTGGGCCCGACCCTTTTAAGGGCGTGATTGATCCGCTTGGGGTGATAATGCTGTTTGATCGCGTTCTCACCACGATGGCCGAGGCGGTCGCAGAGAGTCGATCCATCGACGTTGCGGATCTCGCAGACCTTGCCCTCTTGGTTGACGCCGGCCATCACCCGGCAGGCCATATGGCACATGAAACAATGGGTGTACTTCCAAGTTACCCCTTCTTCGTCAACATAGCCGTTGGGCATGTTGTCCGGCAACTTGGTCAAAGGCTTCTCGCTCATGAGGAGCTCCTTTCTGAGGGTTATCAACCCCTTGCTACGTGAACCGCCGGCCCATTTGCCGTATGACCGGCGGTTCACCGATTACCGATTATCAGGCAAGCTCAGCGACTTGGTCTTGGCTGGCCTCACCCATCACATCCAAACCCTCCTCGGCCTCGTCAAGGGCATCGGTAGGCTGTTTGCCCAAGCCCTTACGGATTGCCTTGAAGGGGATGAAGATGCATACAACTGAGACGACTGCCACACAGATGGCGCCGACCACCAAGGCCGCCGCGCCACCGAAGACAGGCGCGATACCCGTGCAGAGCACCAGCCAGTAGGCCACGAAGAAGCTCGCCAGGTTCATCGCTGCTGTCAAAAGACCGTTGGTCAGGGGCACCTTGGCCTTGGGAGTGATGTTGCCGACGGAGTTCTGGGCCGAAGTATAGACGGTCGAACCGCCAAGGCCGATCAAGAAGGCTGCGATGCCATAGACCAGCACACTCGGTGCGATATAGGCGCAGGCTAAGCCAATCGCTGCGACCAAACCGGCCACGCCGAAGACCTTGCTCTTGAGCAGCTGGATCGATTTCGAGAAAAGCAGGCCGGCGACTACGTTGCCAAGATTGAAGCAGGAGGCCATCACGCCAGCCGCCGCCGCGTCGCCGATGCCACGCTCGCCCAAGATGATCGAGGACAAGAAGTTGACCACAATGTACATCATCCACATGACTAAGCCAAAGACCACGATGTAGCCCCAGGTAGCGCCGGGGATCTTCGCCTTCGGGGCGTTGGCCTTGAGCGCCGCCTTGGCCTTGGCGTCCTCGATCGAGAGCTTCTTACCCTCAGGCAGGAGGAAGATCAAGAGGACCAGCGGGACAACGCTGATCAGATAGGTAAGGAAGCTGAAGTTCCAGCCGATGGTGGTCAGCCAGCCGGCCACCAGGGAGAAGAGGATGGCGAAGGCGAATTGCACCATCACGCCGACACCGAGATAGCGCGAGCGCTGGCGCCCTTTATAGAAGAGGATGATCAAAGCCCCACCGAGGGGGAAGATCATGCCGTAGCCGACCCCGACCATGACCCGGGAGAAGATGATCGGCCAGTATTCCTGCAAACCCGGGAAAAGGAAGGGGAAGGCCCCTGCCACAATCATCACGATCGCCCCGATGATACCCATCGGCCGGTAGCCGATCTTATTCACCAGCCAGCCAGCCAGAATCGACATCGGCACCCCGACCACACCGGTGATGGTGTTGGCCAACATGATGGTGGTCATGTCCGTGTCATGGAAGTGCATGGCAAAGGCCTGGATAGACGGGGTCATGATGGTGAACTCCGCCATAAAAGAGAAGAGGGCGAAAATGCCAATCAAATTGGACAATTTCAGGCCCCCCGAAGCGTTTGCGTTCATAGAACTTTCCTTCCTTTCGAATAACCCTTGCGTGCGGGAATGCACGCATTTCCTCTGCCTAAGTGTAACAGGCGGAAAAACAATACTCAAGAAACAAAACCTTAGATTTGTCAGGCATAAAGGTACAAAATTTAGAAAATGTAAAGAAAAAGCCGATACCGGACAATCAAAGTTAAACCCGGCAGGAACGGCCTTAAGGATTTTTTAAGGCAAAAGGAAAGGCCAATGGCCTCGATTGCAAGATCAGAGGAAAACCGCAATCCGCGGCGCCGAGGCGCTCCTGCGCCGGGCAGTCCGCTCGCCTAGTCCCCGACTTACAGACGCAGTTCGCTTAAACGGGGTGGCACCTTGAGGATGTCGCGGCCCAGCCCGAACTGGCAGACCTTGCCGTCTTTGATGATGGCCACGTCATCACAATAGAGCAGCACCTCCTCGACATCGTGCGAGACGTAGAGGATGGTGCCGTCAAACTCATGGAAGTGCCGCTGGAGATCGGTGGCCAAGCTGATCTTGAGGTCGGAGTCAAGGGCAGAGAATGGCTCGTCCAGCATCAGGATCGGTGGAGCTGCGGCCAACATCCGCGCCACCGCCACCCGCTGGCGCTGGCCGCCGGAGAGGCTAGCCGGGTAGCGACGGCCGAAACCTGCCAGATCGAAGCGCTCGAGCTGTTCTTTGACGATCTGGTGGCGCTGCTCTTTGCCGACCTGGCGGGGCAGGCCGGCGCAGATGTTATCAGCCACCGTGAGATTGGGAAAGAGCATGTAGTCCTGGAAGAGCAGGGCGCACTTGCGCTCGCGGGCCTTGAGGTTGATGCCTTGCTGCGAATCGAAGAAAACGCGCCCGTCCACCTCGATTCGGCCCCGGTCTGGCGTCTCTATCCCGGCGATGGAGCGCAGGGTAAAGCTCTTGCCTGCCCCCGAGGGCCCGAACAAGCCCAAACACTCGTCGCCCGCCTCAAACCGCACGTCGAGGTCGAAGGTTGGTAGATGCTTGTGGATGTCGACTTTAATGCCCATCTGGAGCCTGCTTTTTTATCGGGCTGGCGGCCAGAGTCTGGGCTGGTTTTTTTAGGGGAAGCAGATCAGAGCCGCTAAGCGCCGGGCGCATCCATTTTTGGCTGTGGCTGGCATACCAGTTGATCAGAGCGATTACCACAAAAGATATCAATATAATAACTACAACCCAAAAGACTGCAGTAAGGGAGTCCCCACCCATCCAATCATAGTAGAGGGCGATCGGGATGGTCTGGGTGACGCCGGCGTAATTGCCGGCCACGAACAGGGTGGCACCGAACTCGCCTAAGGCGCGGGCGAAGGCTAAGACCGTGCCCGCTGCGATCGAGGGCCAAGCTAAGGGCAACATCAAACGCAGGAAGATGCGCCATTCACCCCAACCCAGGGTGCGGGCGGCCGCGAAGAGATTGGCATCGAGGCTCTCGAAAGCGCCGCGCACGGTGCGAAACATCAGCGGAAAGCCGACCACGGTGGCCGCTAACACCGCCGCAGGCCAGGTGAAGACCAATTCGATGCCATGGACCTCCAGCCAGCGCCCGAAAGGGGTGGAGTTGCCGAAGACCACCAGCAAGAGGAAACCGCAGACGGTCGGCGGTAACACCATCGGGATAGTGAAGAGCGAGTCAAGGACAGCGCGCAAGCGATGGCGCACACGCAGGGTCAATTTGGCCGCGAGCAGTCCTAGGACGAAAATAAGCACCAAAGCTGCCAAAGAAGTGCGTAAGGAGACCCAAAGCGGACGCAAATCGACACTGCTGAGGAAAGCCCCTAGGGCCGCCGGGCCGGTGGGGGCTGGCGCCACCTGCACCTGGGCGGCTGGCTCAAGCAAGCAACTGTCAACGAACTGGACTTGTTCGAGATCGGATGCGCTCCCTTTGAGCACCACATAGTAGCTCCCGGCTTCGACTTGTTGGTCGAAAAGACAGGTCAGTCCGTGATAGCGAAAACGCTGGGCATCCGTGAAGACAAAGGGCAAGCCCAGGCTCTGAAGGCTAGTCGCCGAGCTAGCCGCCCCATCAAGACCCTCGAGGGTGGCCTTGAGGGCTGTTTGCTCAAAATCACTGAGTGCCTTGGCCGAAGGCTTCTGGTCGGCCTTCCCAGAATGGGTGGCCCCATCCGACGTCCGACTTAGTTGGGCGCTTGCAGCAGGCAGGTAGACGATCACGGCAGTACCGCTCACCACGGCGCAGAGAGCGCCTTTTGCTGACACTGGGTAGCGATAGCCTGGATTAGCCTGCTTACCATCGGCCAAAGTCGTGACCTTATGCGTGCCGCTGTTGGCGCGCATGAAGCCAGTCGCGGCCAGATCCCAGCCCTGGTAGCTGGCTGAGCTGCCGTCCGCCGCAAGGGTCAGGGGCGAATCGGCGCCTGCGGCGGCCGCTACTTTTGGTAGCAACATCGCGCACAGCAAAGCGCTCGCCAGAAAGGCGAGCGCAAAGCCGAAGCGAAAGGGGTGACCTATCCGATATCCAGTCACGGGTCTGGTCTGATTCTCCTAGCTGCTGCGTGATCCTTACTTGACGGCGAAGCCGTACTCAGACCAGATCTTCTGGGCTTGGGCGTTAGTCAGGCAGAAATTGAGGAAATCCTGGCTGGCTTGGGCATTGACGCTGCCAGTGCAGACCGCGCCCGGGTAGACGATGGCTTTGTGGGTGTTGGCCGGTACTTTATAGGCGACCTGGATGCCGGGATAGCGGTAGATGTCGCTGGTGTAGACGAAGCCGATCTGGCAGTCGCCGGATTGGACGTGCTGGGCGACATTACCGACCGAGGAGTCCTGCACCACCTTGCTGGCGAAGTCGGCGCTATAGCTGCCGGTCTTGCCATCGGCTGCGCTGTAGAGGCCGATCGTGTTGAGGGCCTGGTTGGCATAGGCCCCGGCCGGCACCGCCGCACCTTGGCCGATCGCGATCTTGGCGTATTTGGCACTCTCCACGTCCTTGAGGGAGTTGATCTTATAGCCCGCGCCGGTCTTCTCGGCGATCACCAGGTCATTTGTGAACATATCCTTGCGGGTGTTGGCCTCGATCGAACCATTGGTATTGGCAGTGTCCATCGAAGACTCGCTGGCACAGATCAAAAGATCGGCCTTGGCGCCGCCTTGGAGTTCGCTGACCAGGTCACCCGAGCCCTTGAACTGGGTGTCAGCGAATTTCACATCAGGATGCTGCTGGGTGTAGAGGGCTTGCACCAGGGGCAGGGCCTTCTGGAGGGAGTTGGCGGCGAAGATCTGGATGGTGCCAGGGGTGGTACTGGTTGGCGTGGCGGCATTGTCACTGCTGCTCGAACTGCTGCCGCAGGCGCTCAAGAAGCAGAGGCTGAAAGCGAGTAAGGCGGCTAGGACGATACCAAAAGCCGATCTGCGCATAGACTTGGACATGAGGTTCCTTTCTAACTATTCTGAATAATAACTATTCTCAAAACAGAATAGCACAGCTGCGAACCGACTAGGCTGGGATTATGAAGAAAAAAAGCACAGAAAAGGACTTTGGCCGGAACTTGTCAGCCAAGTTGCCACACAAGCAGCCGCAAGGCCTTGATCAGAGCGAAAGCCAAGACCGCGTTGAGCACGCCTTTGATGATATTGAATGGCAGGAGCAAGGGTATGATCATCGCGACCACGGTGTTGAGAGGCGTACCCAGCAAGGGGTAGATCGCGACGTTGAGCACGATTGCCACTACCACTAACAAGATACAGCTAAGCACCAAGCCGACGATCTGCAGGATGGTCCGCTGAGTGTGACGGTAGACCAGGGCGGCTGGCAAGACGAAGGCAGTGGCCACGCAAATGTTGACCACAGCACCCCACCAGTTGCCGGTGACCAGGGCATGCAAGAGCGCCATCAAGGCACCCGCTAGCACCCCCCAGAGCGGCCCCACGATGAAGCCGCAGAGCAGGGCCATGATGTTGGCCGGGTCATATTTGAGGTTGGGCATGATCGGGATCTCGACGAAGCTGACGATCAACCCCAGGGCGGTGAAGAGGGCGATCAAGACGATCTTACGGGCCGGCGAGAAAACCGGGCGGGACTGGCTGCCCAAATCTGGCTTAACCACGGTGTGCCTTTTGTTCCCCAGGTTCTTGGGCTGTTGCAGGGGCAGGCTCCTCAGGGCGGTCAGGGTTGGCCGGAAACCACCCTTTGCGCACCCGCTCGCGCTGCTCGAAGAGCTCCTTAATGCCCCAGAAGCAGGAGAAAGCCACTACCCCGGCGATGGCCGGGGGCACGATGTTCTGGGTCCACACTCCTAGTAGCACCGCGACCACCAGGAAGAGCACGCCGCTGGCCACCCAGGCCGGCCAGCACTTGACGCCGAAGCGGTATTCGGACTTGATCACGATGGGGTGGAAGAGGCCGATGATGAGGAAGGCCGCCAGGCCGACCACGATGCCTAAGATTCCGTCTAACATGCTTGTATTGTAGTGGAAGCACTATCCCCGGCGGTAACGGATCGTTGTCGTAGCTAAACGGGGACACTCTATAGAGTGTCCCCGTTTATCGCTTATCGCAATGTTCAGAACATATGTTCTGAACATATGTTATACTTTAATCTGAGAAAATCCGAAGTAGGGAGTCCTCATGCCTGAGAACGAGCGTGTAGCACAAGGTAAAAGCGCCAATCTGACCCGCCGTCAGCGGGACGTGCTGACATACCTGGTAGATTTCATCCAGGATAACGGCTTCGCCCCCTCCATCCGTCAGATCGCCAAGGCGGCCGGGATCGCCTCCCCCTCCACCATCCATAACCACCTGACCCAGCTTGAGGCCAAGGGTTTCATCAGGCGCGAAAGTGACCAAGCCAGGAGTATCAGCTTACAGCCTGCCGCCTTCGCCGCACTCGAGTTGCCCGACCCAGAGCTTGCTCGGGGCGGGGAGTTCGCCGCTTCGGAGCAGTTCGTGCGCCTGCCCCTGGTCGGACGGATTGCCGCTGGCGAGCCAATCCTGGCCGAGCAGAACGTCGAGGAGACCTATACCCTGCCTAAGAACCTAGTCGGCGACGCCGCCTCCTTCATGCTCGAAGTGCATGGCAACTCGATGATCGAGGCCGGTATCAACGACGGCGACTACGTGGTGGTACAGGAGCAGTCGGACGCCCGCAACGGCGAGATCGTAGTGGCTTTGATTGACGACAGCGCCACCGTCAAGAGCTTCTACCGCGACCCCCAGCGCGACGGCGGGGTGCGTATCCGCTTACAACCGCAAAACGCCGCGCTCGAGCCGATTTATCCTGATCAGCTGCAGATCCTGGGCAAGGTCACCGCCCTCCTGCGCACCCTATAAAAGCGCTCATTTGGCACATTTCGGGTTTTCAGCACGCCTCGATACCGACCAGGTAACTTCAGCGTGCTGCAAACACCCAACTACACTCGAATGAGCGCTTTTATACTTTAAGTTCCCTATTTGGTATATATCGGTTTTGCGGCGCCGCTCAGTCATCGGGGTGGATGGCGGCCTCACCGGCGTCGATGTCGCCCTTCAATTGGGTGGTGGAGATGCCGCTCGTGCGCGGCAGGTAGACCACCTCACAATAAGCCTTGAGGGCCTCGAAATGTTCGTCACCGCGCCAATCGTCGCCCATCACCACTATATCAATGTGGTGTCGCTTGACGTCGTCGACCTTCTGGCCCCAGTCCCGCTCCGGGATCACTTCGTCAACGTAACGGATGGCCTCGAGCATCTCCTTGCGCACCGCATAGGGGTAATAGGACTGCTTGTGCTTGACCGCGTTGAACTCGTCGGTTGAAATTGCAACGACCAGATGATCGCCCAGGGCGGCCGCCCGCTGGAGCAGACGGATATGCCCGTAATGCAGGATGTCAAAGGTGCCATAAGTCAATACATTAGTCATGCCTACATCCCCCATCTGAAGACGGTCTTGAAAGGTGTGCCCAAATCGGTGGTGAATACCCGCTTGACGTCAGCCACGTGCTCGACCGGACTGTCCTCGTAGATGATACGGCTGAAAGCCCGGGCGAAGCGCTCCTCTTGGAGGAGCTTGATCGCGGCCTCGAAGTCGGCCCGGCCGCTGCGCGAACAACCGACCAAGGTAAGGCCCCTCTCCAACACCATCCGGGTGTTAACCGCGACCGGTTGCTCGGAGACACCCATCAACATGACGCAGCCCTCGGGCATGATATGGTCGATGATGGTATCGATAGCAGCGGTCGAGCCATTGCCGCCGGTGCAGTCGAAAGCCTGGTCGCAGACGAAATCATTGGGCAGGTCATCGGAGAGCAGGGCGTGGCTTGCCTGAGTGAAGAGAGCAAGCTTCTCGCGGTGGCGACCGAGCACGCTGATCTCGGCTTTCGGGTAGGCCGCACGCAAGACCATGCTCAAGGTGAAGCCCATCGCCCCGTCACCGAGTATCGCAAAACGCCGTCCAGGCGTGACCTGGGCGGCCTTGAGGCGGGCCAGAGCGTGCTCGGCCACGCTGACGAACTCCGTGATCGCCGCCACCTTGGGCGCGATGCCATCGGCGGCCACCACCCGATCCGCGTCGAGCGCCACCAGCTCGCGCATGAAGCCGTCATAGCCGCTGGAGGCGAAGCCCGAGCCGGGACCGTAGTTCTCATAGTAGATATCGGGCTGACGCCCGGGGATGTTGGGGATCAAGACCACCGCGTCGCCGCTCTTGAAGCGGCCATCAGGGTCGTTTACCACCCGTCCCCAGCATTCATGGATCAGTGCCATCGGCAGTTTCCGAGCCAGCACCTCCTTGGGCCGGGCACCCTGAAAATAACGCTGGTCGGCATGGCAGATCGCCATGTACTGGGGCGCGACCAGCACCTGACCAGGGGCGACGCTTAGGCTCTCGAAGTCGATATCGATGGTGCGCGGCTCGACCAGACGGTAGATCCGATTGATCACCGCTCAGTCCCCCGCCTCGTCGTTGACATCGCTTTCGTGCACCGCGATCATCATCTGGGCCAACTTATAGTCCATGGCGGTGGTTAATTTGATATTGGAAGAATCGCCACGCACCAGTTTGACCGGCAGGCCTGCCGCCAAAAGCACCTTACAGGCGTCCGTCAAGCCTGCTTTCTGGACGTCACTTAAAGCGGCATAGGACGCTTCGAAGTCCTTGATCCGGAAACTCTGTGGGGTCTGGCCCTGGAACATCTGGGCGCGGTCGGGGATATCGACGATGGCGTCGCCGGAAAGGTTGCTATGCACGATGGTATCGGCCGCCGCGATCACCGTGTCACAGGCGCTGCCGCCCTGCACGCAGGCAATGTTAGCCTTGATAGTGCGCAGCGAGACAAAGGGTCGGGCCGCATCATGGCTGACCACCAAATGGTCATCAGCTACACCATAGTCGGCTTCAATCGCTTGGAGAGTGTTGAGGATGGTGTCATTGCGGGTCTCGCCGCCGGCCACCACCTTGATCGGACAAGCCTCACCGAGATGGTATTTACCGAGCAAGGACTGGGTGTAGTCGGTCCAATCCTGATGGACACCGACGTAAATGGCATCGAATTCACCACAAAGACAGAATTTGTCCAGGGTGTGGATGATCATCGGTTTATCGGCCAGTGGTAGGAATTGTTTTGGGGTATCGCCCAAGTTCATCCTTGTGCCGGTTCCCCCGGCCAAAATACTGGCGAAAAGCACGATGGTCTCCTTAGCTGTAAAAGCGATGGAGCCGCCGAGGGGATTTGAACCCCTGACCTACTGATTACGAATCAGTTGCTCTACCAACTGAGCTACAGCGGCTTAGTACCCAAAGATTATAACTGAACCGCGCCCGCTAGTCGCATCAAAAGCTGCGCTGCCCTATCTCCGCCCTCCCATCGAACACTCCAAAAACCGCTCTAAGAGAATGCTGGCTGCGCTCGCGCGGTTTTTCAGCGCGCCCGCTCGCCTGGCATCTGCCAGGAGTGCTGGTCGGTATGCAGGAGCTGTTCGGCCTTAGGCGAAAGGGGCTTATCAAAGAATTCGGCATAAGTCTTCTTGATGTCGGGGTTCTCGTGGGAAAAACGCACTTCGTTGCGCTGGTCGAGGCCGTAGAGGATCTCACCGCGCTCGAAGGACTGTTCACGACCGTCCTTGATGGGTTGGCCACCGCCACCGACGCAGCCTCCAGGACAGGCCATGATCTCGACGAAATCATACTGTTTGTCGCCGCGCTTCAGCGCTTCCAACAAATTAGCGGCATTCTGCAGACCGGAGGCGATGGCTACCTTCACGCTCAAATCGCCCACCTGATAGCTGGCTTCCTTCCAGGAAAGCCCGGCCGAGGCGTTACGGCGCTGGCCGCTGCCACCGAAATCAGAGGCTTTGCTTTTGCCTTGGGCATCTACGCCGCGCACCTCGGTGAAAGCATTGGGGGCAGGATTGCTGCCGGTCACATAGTAATAGGCGCTGCGCAGGGCAGCCTCCATCACGCCGCCGGTGGCGCCGAAGATCTCGCCAGCGCCGGAGGCCTTGCCAAAGGGGCGATCGAAAGGCTGTTCCTCAAGGGTATCGATGCGCACGCTAAAACGTTTAAGCATGCGGTCGAGCTCACGGGTAGTGAGCACGCAGTCGATATCGTGTCCACTACCGGCCTTGGCGTCATCGAAACAGGGATAAAGCGCCTCGACTTTCTTGGCCAGGCAAGGCATGATCGAGATCGG
>JAISGO010000058.1 GCA_031263025.1 Coriobacteriales bacterium | reverse complement strand
CAGCCTCGAAAGCCTCCATGCCGAACCTATTGAGTGGTTTAACGCAAAACCCCTGTAAACGTCCTAGGGGTTGGCGATATTAGGCGAGAGGGTATAGGTGAGGGTGGTGGCGTAGGTGCCGGACTGGAGCCCGCCGTAGAGGGCGAGGCCATAAGTGGGAAGGAAGTAATCGCCACCGGCCACGCTCACGGTACCGGCGTCAGCGGAGATGACAGTGGCAGCGCTGCTGGTGGGCCCTGGGCTGCTGGTATCAGACAGGCCTTTGAAGGGATCGGCCACGCTACCGGCGGGGGTGTTGCTATAGGGATTGGCCGAGGAGTCAGAGCTCATCATGACATGCCAGAACGAGGCTTGGCTGCTGGTGGCATCTCCCCAGGGGATCTGGCTGCCGGGCGTGCTGAGGTCAGCTTGGCCGCCTAAGCTGAGCTGGCCTGAGGTGGTGCTGCTCGTGACCTGTAAGTTGTAGCCGTTGGCGAGGTTGGACTTGATGCAGATGGGCGAGCCGTTTTTGTTGGGCACTGCCTGGGCCAAGTCCAAGCTGCCGAACTTGATCAAGGCGTCGCCGCCAGACAGGCTCAAGACCGAGATCTCTTTTTGCACCGTGGTGGAGGTGGCGGCCGGGATGTTGGCGTCGTGGTAGGTGGTGGTGGTGGCCGGCTCGAGGTTGACATAGGTTCCGCCACTCGTGCCTGCACTCTCCAAAGCGCCGCTCGTCTTGTCCACATAGATTTGTAATCCCGAGACCGCTGGCAGCGAGCTGCCTTGGTTGGCACCCACCTGGGCGCCGTTATCGGCGGCGAAGACCTGTAGGGTGTCGCCCTGGGCCATATCAGCGGGCGCCTTGAAAGACCATTTACCACTCCCGCTGTTATCGGCGGCGTCGATAGTAACGTTAGTGGCTAAGGTAAGGGTGCCAGTACCCGACGTCGTATTCAGCTCGTAATAGAGATAGGCCGGCTTATCGCCGCCGTCTTTGACGCTGTCCTGGCTCCAAGTGCCGCTGATGGTGTCATCGCCCGCGTGGACGGTGCTGATGGTAAGGGGGTTGGGCGGCAGGACGTCGTAGACAGTGACAGCGCTGAGACCGGTGAGGTCGGCCAGTTTGGCGTTTGTACTATCGGGACTGTCGGCGTCGCGCCAGGCCTCTCCCAGGCTATATTGATCGCCTGCCTTGAGGTAATCTGTTCCGGCGGTACCGCCGCTAGGGGATATCCTGAGGTCACTTGGGGCGGTCTCAGCTGTGTTATCTGCATAGGAGTAATAAGGATCATCTTCGATAGACGGGGCGTAGTAGGTCGTCGCGCCGACAACTGTCCCGTAACTGTAGGTGTATTGGGTGTTACTCGCCGAGTTGCCTTCCGCGTTGACGGCGGAATCGTCTCCGTCTGGGGCATAGCTATATTCGCCCAAGACCTCGCCGGCCTCGGCCGCCCGGGTGGCCCGGCTCCAGTCAACATTCACCCCCTCGGGCACACTGAGCGGGAAGCGCAGATAATGGTCGGCGTTGGTCGCGGTGGGGGCAGCGGTGACCGTGGGAGATGAGTTGTTGCCGCTGATGCGGATGTAGTTGCCCATGGTCGTAGAGGTTGTTTGGTACCATGAGGCAAAGGCCGAATCGGATCCAGAGTATGTCGTACTAGAGATGGGATCCGTAAAACTGCCCGTGGTAACCGGAGCGTTGCTGGTGCCAGATGCGAAGCTTGTACTATTCAAATCCCCGGTGACCTGCCAGGTGATGTCGGTGAAATTCTTGCTGGCGTCGCCATCGACGTCAGACCCCTTAAGCCATATCGAAGTATCTGATTCACAGGAGGTGAAAGTGCAACCGCCGCCTGTATAAAAGACCGGTGCTTTCTCAGTACTGTAAGTATTTTTGAAGTCATAATATTGAGGTTTATAAGAGCTAAAGCTGAAACCTGTTCCAGTGGCATAGAAAATACCGTCAGGATCATTCCCGGTTGCCTCGAAAACGCAGCCTTCGCCAACGGTGATGCTTCCGTCAGGTTGAGCATGCGCGTTAATCGCCGGACCATAGTCTGCGAGCAAAACACAGGAAGAGGCTTGCCCAGTACTTGGATCCGAGCCTTTGACAGTAAAAGAAAAGTCGCCGACATTGGTGCTGGTGCTGTTGGCGAATTCTACAGCTTCATTGCCTTGCGCGTCAGTGCCGTCATCATCGCCAGGATTACTGTTCCCCGCATTATTGACATATACCTGTCCTCCGCTTTCAATGGTCATCCCGTCGCCCTTAGAAACGCCAAAACGTATGGCGGGTACCGCTGTGCCGTCTGTGCTCAAGTCTCGCGTCACCGATAGTTTGGCAGAGTTCTCTATGGTTAATTGGACGTTAGTCCCATAAGCAAAATGTAGGGCCGCCTGGTATGTAGTTTGAGCGTCTGCTTGGGAAATATCCACCTCAGAACCTTGGCCGTCGATCAAGAATCGACCATACCCCAAAGTCATACGCAGTGCCGGGCAATCATTACCGCTACCGGTATTTTTTGCGATGAACTTTCCGCCTACAGTTACTGCCAGGCCCCCTCCGCTGCTGGCACTGCTTGCAGTAGAGGCGATGTAGACCACAAAATAACGCAATCCAGCATAAGAAGCACTGCTGGTGACTGGAGCCTCTACGTCCAAGCTTCCTCCTTGTACCTGCAAGGTTCCTAATCCTCCAGTGCCTGCGTTCGTTCCGCCACTTGACGTTTGGATGCATGCGTCAACAAGCACACCATTGACACCGCCAGTGGTTACCGTTACATCAGCACCGTTCTCAACTGAGAGGGTTCCGTTATTGATTGTGTCACTTGCTTCATAAGGCACCACTTTGATGGCCGCAGTGGCACCTGCTGCATTGGCATTTGTAGGTGTCTCACTTGTGGAACATTCAGTTACCCCTTTTGAAGCATTGATGGTTGCTTTGCAATTTGCGCCAAAGGTCACGTCTGCAGCATAGATCGCAGTAGTCGCTACTGCGATATTGACGTTATTGTATGCTCCGATCGTGACCTTAGGAGCGGCGTTATCAGCAGTTGGCGCGGTGATGATGCCCATTCCACTAGTACTCGTGCTTGTAATGCTAATGTTTGGGCTATCCGTGAGTTTATCGCTCGCAGCGAAACTAACGCTACCTTGGCCTACATAGATGGCGTAGGTTATAGCTGAGGTGGTATTGTCCCCAAGTTTATTCTCAATCGTCACTTGGTCATTGGCAGAGAAGTCGACGTCGCCAGCCATTGTTGCCGGTGTTCTGATACCGTAAGGTGTGTCAAGGATTTTGATGATGTCATCTGCGCCGAAGCTTGCGCCAGTAGTGACCAGGGCAACCATCGTACTACCTCCGAAGCTACTAATGCCACTGCACTGGACGTCAAAAGAAGCCCCCTCGCCGCAACTCACTGAGTTGAGGTTACAAATGCATCCGTCAATATCGTCGCCACCGGTACCAGTGATGTCAACATTCGCATCCGAGGCAATCGTGGTCGAACCGGCAGTGACGATTTGATTGTCGTAAGAGCTAAACCAATCGACGGTACCGGCAAGGTCGAGCTTGACCCCATTAGTGTCCCCGACTCCGTCAGTCATAGCGAAATCGTCGAGGTTGGTTCCGCAGGCGATCAAAGGCGCTGGGCTCGTAGACGGACTTGTGCTTGCGCCGCTACTGCCGGCTGTGCTATAGACGTTATTCAGGGAAACCGTCCAGCCAGCGCTATTGTCTGTACTGTCATTGTCATAGATGACGGCAGACTCCCCGTTATAACCAGAGCCGTCATGGGCGATCTTAAGGTTGTTCAGATTCAAAGTATAGGAGACATCAGCCGTGGCCGTGTCCAGGTGGAATGAATTGTGAGAATCAGCCGGGTTACTATCCCCGAAGTCGAGGGTGACTGGATTGTTCGCATCCTCGCTGGTCACTTCCAAGCTACGAGCCAACTCATAAGTGTCTGAGAGCATAGTCGAGGCTGTACTATCATCTCTCCCGATGGTATTGCTCGTCGTATCAGTTGGCGCCAAGATGATCTTCGAGACATTAACATTTTCATAAGCCGTCTGAAAATCAGTCCAGTCCGTCACGGTCGCGGTCTGGTCGCTGCCACTGCCGCTGTAGTCAGGTGTGCCGCGCAGGGGCGGAGTGGCCTTGGTTACGCTGTCCTTGGTCGCGTCTCCAGTCGCACCAGTGTGAGCATCTGTCTGCGCCGAGTGCGTGGACAGGGAGCTTGTTTGGGCTGCGCCCGGGGCAGCTGCCTTTTGGGTAGTGTCATCGCCCGCCGTCGGGGAGCTTGCAGATTGGCTCAGCACGCTAGTGCCGCTGCTGGAGCTTGTTGGCGCCAGCTCGGCCTGGGCATAGCCGCTGGGATCAAGCAGAGTGCGCTCGGAGGCGGCATAGGCTAGGCTGGCGACTAACACTGCCAGTAGGCCAGCGACTAAGACAGCGAGCAGCGCACGCCGTCGCCGCCGGGTCCACCAGGTGACGGTAACGGCGGAGAGCCGGGCCAGACGGCGGGGCTTGGACAGTTTGTTTTTCATTTGAGGGCGGGACATCGCACCAGGGGCTCCCAGACACAGCCGGCAGCCGTAGTAGTCTAACTCAGAGTAGCGCTTCTGGGGCGGGGTCCCGGTTAATCTGATTTATCATATTCCCTCTTTCCATACTGAATGCATTTCTCCCCTGTATTCCACTACATATTTTAGCGCAAATTAGCTGAATTTGTTAGGATTAACCCGCTTTTTTCCGTACGCGGCCAACTCCATCAAGTCGGTCTAAGCGTCGATTCTGGACTGGTTCTGCGCAGCTGCGCACGGCGCTCAGGGCGCCCATCGCCTACAATGGAGAGCCATGCCGGATATCAACCAACAGATCTTTCCCCTTCTGCGCGCCCGGCTTGATGCCCGCCGCTACCAGCATTCGCTGAGCGTCGCCACCACCGCCCGTGACTTAGCTGAGCGTTATGGGGTCGACCCCGAGGCCGCTTATACCGCCGGCCTGGTGCACGACTGGGACAAGTGTTTGCCCGATGCGGAGTTGATTGCCCGGGCCCAGCGCTACCAGGTGGGCCCTGAGGGCGACCTTAGGGAGCTCGCCCGGCTCCTCCATTCGGTGGTCGGCGCCGAGGATTTGCGCTGCGACCTGCCTGGGCTCTCGGAGGAGGTTCTCCAGGCGGTCGCCCGCCACACCAGCGCCGCGCCGGAGATGAGTGATCTGGACATGGTCATCTATGTGGCCGACATGGTCGAGCCTCTGCGCGACAATCCAGAGCTGGATGCCCTGCGCCTGAAGATCGGTAAGGTTTCGCTACAGGAATTGTTTTTCTCCTGCTTGGCTTATCTGATCGATTATCTAGTCGCGCGGCGCCGCCTGATCGCCCCTAACACCCTCGAGGTCTGGAACGCCTACGTGCGCCGTCAGGCTGCGAAAGACTGAGGGCACGATGGCTTGTTGGCAGGAGCTCGGCTGTGACGAGGAGATGCATGCGCGTTGCCCGCATGCCCAGAGATCCGCAGACCACATGTGTGTTCTGGAGTGTTTCTACGCTGCCTGCGATCGTCCCCAGCACGCAGCTACCTCGGATCCGGCCCTGATCTTCGACACCACGGTCGACCGCAGCCAGACCCACAAACAGACCTGTCTGGTCTGTGAGTTCTTCCTCACTCACGCCCCGCGTTTGGGTTGAGCTGCGCCGCCCTCCTGGCGCCCGGCAGCCTGGCTGAGAGCGGCAGGGCCAGTGCTATACTTTGAGGCGGGTGCAAACAGCGCGACATGACGGAGGGAAAACGATGGCACAAGCCAAGATCGAGATCACTAATGACGGCCCCTATCTGGTCAGCGGGGGCCTGCCACTTAGCCAAGAGCAGATGGTGACGGTGGGCGACCATCGCGAGATGCGCCCCGGCCGCACTTTCGAGGTGGAGGATAGCTATGCGCTCTGTCGCTGCGGCCACTCCAAGAACATGCCTTTCTGCGATGGCTCACACCTAAGCGCTGACTTCGAGGGAGCCGAGACCGCCTCGCACCAGCCCTTCGCCGAGCGCGCCGAGCACTTCGAAGGGCCTACTTTGAGCCTCGAGGACGACGAACGCTGCGCTTTTGCACGTTTTTGCCACCGGGCCGGCTCTGAGGTCTGGAGCCTGACCGAAAGGGCGCAGGACGCCGAGACGCGCGAAGAGGCGATGAAAGCCGCCTATGAGTGTCCGGCCGGCCGCCTCCAGCACCATGATAAAGAGAATGGGGATAAACTGGTCGAGCCTGAGCTCAGCCCACGTATCGACCTTCTGGAGGATCCGGAGAAGTCCTGTTCGGGGCCGATCTATGTGCAGGGCGGGGTGGAGCTAGTCGGCGCTGACGGTGAGGCCTACGAACAGCGCAACCGCTATGCCCTCTGTCGCTGCGGCCACTCCGACAACAAGCCCTTCTGCGACGCCATGCACGTCAGCGTCGGCTATAGCGACCAGCTTGACCAATAAGCAGTAGCCAAGCAATGGGGGACACCTGATAAGATGTCCCCTCTATTTTTAAGCGGTGGTCTTGCTTGCGGTCGCGCTGGTGGCGTAGGGATCGCTGCCACTGACGCTGCGGTAGACCCTGACCTTGACGGAGTACTTCTTGTGGCGGGAGAGGCCGGAGAGGGTCGCCTTATGGGCGCTGTTGGACTGGTAGGTCTTGCTGTGCCAGGTTGAGCTGCCGGATTTGCGGTAATACACTTTGTAGTATGAAACCATCGCCGAGCTGGTCGAGAAGTCCTTCCAGCTGGCAGAGAGCTTACCTGAGCCGGCTTTGAGCTTAAGCGATGTGACTTTGTGGGGGTTGACCGTATAGGTGCCTAGCTTGATCGGGGCTGTGCTGGCGGCAAAGTCAACGCCGCCGCTGCAGCTGGCAAAGACCGTGTAGTGGGCGACCTTGCTGGGCCCCTTTGAGCTCTTCGTACTTGAGCCAGCCGCCTGGTAAGAGGCGCTGACGCTACCCAGCCCTTCGACCCCAGATGCAGCTTTAACGTTGGCTGATAAGGCCCCGCCGGTGTAGATGTCGCTGGCGTCATAGCTGAAGACCGCCGCCGTGGGCGTACCTTGGACGACGCGGTAGCTGCCCAGGTCAAAGGTGGCCGAGGCGTAGGATGGGCCTGGCGCGAGCTTGGCCCGCACCTGGTAGCTGCCGACCCAACGCGGAGCCGTGCTCGACCAGCTGCTGCCGTCGCTCGAATACTGGGCGGTGATGGGGCCGAGGCCGCTCACGCCGCTCGCTGCGCTGATCTTGACGTCTAGGGGCTTACCGGTGACCTGTCGGGTGGAGAGGTCGGCGCTGATCATATCGGCAGTGGGCTTGGGCAAAGGAGCGGTGAAAGCCTTGATGCAGGCATGGCAGAAAGTGGCGTCCTCGGAGGCGGTGCCGTAGACGTCCTCCCATTTGCCGCTGCTATAGGCGTAGAAGGACTGGCCGGGGCTGATGCTGGCCGCGCCCATCTGCTCTCCGTCGTCGTCGTAGTTGACCTCGAAGGGCAGGACGGTGTCGGAGCTGGGCTTTTGGTAGGTGACCACGACACTGTACTTGCTGTTCGCAGCGAGGCCGACCGCCTTGCTGAGTTGGTAGGTATGGTAGCCGGCGTAGGTCTCCTTGGTCGTATAGGTGCCGGCCAGATGTCCAGTGGTCGGGTTGGCCGTGCTGGTCAGGCCGGTATAGACCTTGACGGTGAGGCTCTGGCCAGGGTCGCTGGTATAGAAGCTGACTGTCTTGAGGGCTTGATCGCTGCTACCCGAAGTGAAGATGTTGGCCTCGCTGGGGATGCTGTTGGCCCTAAAACCATCACCGTTCCAGCCTAGGCTGTCCAGGTTTTGCACCGTGCCCAGGCTACCGGCTTTGGCCAGCTGGTATTGCCAGATGTCGGAGACGCTCTGGTCGTAGTAGGAAAGCCAGAAGTAACCCTGATCGCCCCAGCTCGAGCCCCAGGAGTTCTTGATCAGGAAAGCGCCGTTGCCACCGGGGTGAGTGGAGAAATTATTTGCAGAAAAGCTGTCGTTCCAACCGACGATGGCGACGGTATGGTTGTTCTGTGCACGGTCTGAGGAGTTGCTGTCATAGTAGGCGTCTTTGGTGGGGTTCCACTTACGGTCGGGCGCGTCCATGGCAGATTGGTCATCGTCTGAGTAGTAGGAGATGTCGCAGACGCCCCCTTCGACGGCCGTCTTGATGGCTTTGAGGTTGGTCTCAGAGAGCTCGCCCCGGCTGTCGGTGGGGTCGGGCAAGTTGACGGCGTCCTTAAGACTGTAGGCCTGCTGCTCGAGCTGGCTTTGGCTGAGCTGGCTTGCCCCAGCGTCGCCGGGGTAGGGGTAGTCAGAGAGCGGCTCGGGGCCGTAGCCTTTGGCCATTGAGGTGATGGCCATGTAGTCGTTGCCGCCGGCCTGCCAGCCGTGGCCTGAAGTGTCACCGTAATAGGCGGCGTTGTAACTGCTGGCGTTGTAGGCGGAGTCGATCAGGAAGCTAGGGGAGAGCTGGGTGATACTACTCTGTAGACCGCCTGCCACTTCGGAGCTCTCGGCAGAGGCCAAGGCGCCGATCGCCCAGCAGGTGCCGTAGTCGCCCTGGTCTTTGACCGAGCTAGTGAGGGCGGCCTTACTAGCGTCGTAGCCGCTCACGCCGGGTAGGTCGACCAAACTGAAGCTGCTAGGCAGCGTGGTCGCGCTACGCAGGCGGGAACCTGTGCTTGTCGGGTAGCTGGCGTCATCGATGGCGCTGCGGTCAGTGGCGATGTTAACGTGGCCACCGTTTACGCTGACCGAGGGGAGCACCAAGTCGGCGGCGGGCAGCTGCGTGCCCTCAGCGAAAGACAGATGGCGTCCGGCTAGGGGGCAGAGCGCACAGGCCAGGCATAGCCCCACGATCACGGACAACAGGCCCTTGGCAGGGTTTCCCCATAATTTTTTCATGCTACTCCCCTTTAGGTGATTTCCTTGCAAGGGGATTGTAGATGAAAACAACGAATTTGTGCTGAAAAGAAGCTGAAACTTACTCGGTCTTCTTGCTTTTGCTGCTTGTAGTCGTATAGAGGTCTTTGCCGGCTACGCTACGGTAGGCCGCGACTTTGACGGAGTACTTCTTGTGGTGTTTGAGCTTGGACAGCGTGACCGCATGGGTCTTGCGGTTCTTATAGGTCTTGGACTTCCAGCCCGATCCGGAGACCTTGTAGAAGACCTTGTAGTAGGAGAGGTTGGCCGAGCTGGTCGAGCCGGCCTTCCAGGAGACCTTGAGCTTGCCGCTGGCGGCGCTGAGCCCCAGCTGGGTGGCGCCTTTGACCTTGATGGTGTAGGTGCCGAGGTAGAGCCTCGCGGCCTGGGCGGCGAAAGCCTCGCCGGCGCTGGCCGTGACGTAGACGGAGTAACGGTCGGCGGCTTTGGGCAGGCTGGTCGTATAGGTGCTGCGGCCGGCTTCCTTATACCAGGTGGTGAGCGCGCCCATGCCACTGGCCTTGCTCTTGACGGCGGCGCTTTGCCCTTTGCCGTTGTAGGTGGTGTTGGTCTTGAAGCTGAAGCAGTCTGCCGTGACCGCCTTGCCGATGATGCGATAGCTGCCAAGGGCGAGCCCGAAGGTACTGCCGAAGTTGGCCCCGGCGTTGATGTCGGCCTTGACCTGGTAGCTGCCGCGGTCGGTGGGGGCGCTGGCACTCCAACTCGCACCGCCGTCAGCGGAGTAAGAGAGAAGGACCGTGCCAAGGCCCGTGAGGCCGGACTTGGCTGTGACCGTGACCGGTAGGGGTTTACCGCTGTAGTGTTGGTCGGCGAGATTGACCTGGAGGTTGGCGAGGCTGGGGATGGCCTTGGTGATAGTGATGCCGCTGCTGCCGAGGTCGATGGTGCCGGAGAGGTAGTTTGCGCCCTCGGCCAGGCCGATCTGGGCGAGGTAGTGACCGGCGTCGGTCGGCGCCGCGGTGCTCCAGCTGGCGCCCCCGTCGGCGGAGTACTGGGCACCGGCTTGGCCGAGGCCGCTGATCCCGCTGGCGGCGCTGGCGCTGACCGTGTGGGGATGCCCGTCGTAGGTGAAGCTGCCCAGGCCGGAGTAGGTCAGATCGTCGATGCTGGGGCGGGCCTTGCCGATCACATAGGGCGTGGCCAAGGCGACCTCGCCAGCGCCGTAAGCGCTGCCGCGGGCGGTGATGGCCCAGACGGTATAGCTGCCGGCGTTGGTGGGGATAAGGCCGCTTGTCGGTGAGCTGGCACCGAGCGCCGAATAGCCCACCGTGACCGCGCCGATGCCGGAGACGCCGGGGGCGATGTTGACCGTGACCTGCTGGCCCTGGCCGTTGTAGGTGGTCGCACTTGGGCTATAGCTAAAGTCATCGGCCGTGGGTTGGGGCTGGGTGAAGGCCTTGATGCAGGCATTGGCGACGGTCGCCGAGTACTTGGTAGCGTCTTCCCAGCGTCCGCTGGCAGCGTCGCCGCAGAAGGACTGGCCGGCGCTGATGTCGGTAAAGCCGCAGGTAGGATCCTCAAAAGGCAGGGTGGCGGCGCTGCTGGCGTTCGGGTAGGTCACTACCACGCTGTAGCGGCTACCGGCCTTGAGGTTGACGCTTTTAGCTAAGTCGTAGCTGTAGTAACCGGCGTAGGTCTCGTTGAGCGAACCAATGGCGGCAAGGCTGCCGGAGTCGGGGTTAGTACCACTGAGGTCGGTGTAGACCTTAACCTGGACTTGTTGGTTGGCGGTGGTGGTGTAGAAGCTGACCGCGTTGAGGTCGTAGTTGGCGTCTGTGGGTACCGTGAAGACATTGGCCTCAGAGTCTGGGTCGGAGGCCCCACTCATCGTGAAACCGGCTCCGAGATAGCCGAGGCTGTCTAAGTTCTGCACGGTGCCCTCGGCGTCCTTGGCCTCGAGCTGGTATTGCCAGATGTCGGAGATGCTCTGGTCATAGTAGGAAAGCCAGAAGTAACCCTGATCGCCCCAGCTTGAGCCCCAGGAGTTCTTGATCAGGAAGGCGCCCTTGCCAGCTGGGCGACTGGAGAAGTTGGTGGCGGAGAAGTCGTCGTCCCAGCCTACGATGGAGACGGTGTGGTTGTTGATCTCCTGGTCGCTGGCCTTGCTGTCGTAATAGGCGTACTTGGCGGGGTTCCAGTTGGTGGTGGGGCTGTGCATCCCGGATTGGTTGACCGAATAGTAGGAGATGTCGCAGACGCCGTTTTGCAAGGCGGCCTTGATGGCGTCGAGGTTGTCCTGGGAAAGCGTGCCCTGGCTGTCGCAGGGGTCGGGCAGGTGGCGGGCGGAGTCGAGGCTATAGGCCTGTTGGTCGATCTGGGCAAGGGGCAGGACCTGGGCGTTTGAGATCGGGTACTGGGATAGGGGCATCGGACCGAAGCCCTTGGCCATGGCGGCGACGGAGAAATAGTCGTTGCCGCCGATGGCGAAGATGTCGTCGCTGGGGGCGTCGAGCTTTGTGGGGCTGTAGGTCTGGGCGTTATAGGCGGCGTTGACCAGGTGGATGGGGGAGAGCTCGGTTGCCGACGCTTGCAGGTGGCCGGCCACCTCTGAGCTCTCGGCCGAGGCACAGGCGCCAAAGGCCCAGCAGATGCCCATGTTACCTTGGTCTTTGACGGCGGTCGAGAGGGCGGCCTTGCTGGCGTCGTAGCCGTTCACATCAGGCAGGTCGACCAGGCTGAAGCTCGCCGCCGCCGCGCCCTGGCGCAGCTTGCGGCTGGCGGCTTGGGGGTAGTGGGCGTCGTCGATCGCGGCGCGGTCGCTGGCCACGTTGATGCGGCCGTCGTTTATCGAGAGGGCCGGGCTGACCGGGGTAGGGTCAAGGCTGTCCTGTGCGAAAGCAAGATGGTGGCCGGCCAGGGGCCAGAGGGCAAGGATGAGCAGGAGGGAGGAGAAAGTCGCGAGCAGGCTTTTGAGGGTCTTGGGCATGGTAGTCGCTATTCCTTAATTGAGAGTACACGGGTTATCCGTAACCTGTGCGTATTGTAGCCGATTGGGGTGCTTTAACCCAATGCTTCTCCAAACATTTTGAGGACGGACTCGACCAAGATGGCAAACCAGCTGGCCTATAGCTGACCCTGGGTAGCCATAGGGTTATAATACTTTTCCAAATGGATGTAGGCAGATATCCCAGTATTTCGAACAAAATACTCCAGTATCATGGCTTTTGAGCTAGAATGATGACTATGGAGGAGTATTATTTTTCCGTCATCACTCCGCTTTATAATGAGGAGCTGTTCGTACGGGAGGCTATTGAAAGCGTCATCGCGCAGACTGTCGGTTTTGCCGAGCACGTCCAGTTGATTCTGGTCGATGACGGGTCGACCGACGGGTCACTTGGCATCATCGAGCAGTATCGTAGGCGTTTCCCTGATAATATCGTCTTGCTCAAACAAGATCACCGAGGTGTTTCTACAGCCCGCAACGCTGCCCTTGATCGCGCCGAAGGGGAGATCGTTTGTTTCTTAGACGCCGATGACAAATATGACCCTAAGATCATGGAAAAGGTCTGGGAGTTCCATCAAGGCCACCCCGAGATCAATTTCATCCGTGGTCAAGTCATGCTCTTCGGAGCGGTCTACAGCCTCCATCCGGTCAGGATGGGCGGCCCCCGTTCGGGACATATCCTCTCTGCCGAGGACGTGGCCACAGAGAAGATCGAGAGCGGCACTATCCATGCCTGCTTCTTCGTCAAGGCGGCGATTGGCCCCCTGCGTTTCGACCCGACCCTCTCGATGTCCGAGGATGCCCTCTATATGGTTACCTTCTTGGTCCAAGAGGGCAGGTTCGCGGTGCTGCCTGACGCGGTTTCCTATTATCGTAAGCACTACAACGCGGATGCTTCCGCCATTAGTACCAGCAACCGCAACCCCAGGCGGATGTTCCCGGCCTGGGACCGCCTGATCGAGGATAAGACGAGTATCTTCTTCGACCAGGAAGGTAAGCTGAAATTGGCTTGTCAGGCTTTTATGCTCTATGAGCTGCATTGGTTTGCCCGTAAGAAAGCCGACCTCGAGGGCCTGGGCGACGCTGCCGGTCGGCGTCGCTATTGCCAGGAATTGGCCCCCTACCTCTCCTACATCGACGATCAGTTGATCGCCCACTATTCCAGGCTCTCCCGTTACCAACGCGCTGAGCTGCTCAGCATCAAGTACGGGGAGGGAATACGCCCGATTACAGAGATCTACCACGCTGAGCCGAGCTCCAACCAAAAATCCCTGGTCGCCCGCAATCCCTGGGGCTGTTTGGGCCAGAGGTTGAAGAAGATCAAACCGACTTTAACCAACTTCAGCGTGCGTGACCAAGGTGTCACTATCGCCGGTTTCCTGCATAGTTGTTTTGATTTGAGGGAAGCCCAGGTTCTCGTGCGCAACGAGGCAGGAGATGAGATTGCAGCCACACCTCTCGACCCCAAGCTGCGCCTGACCTATGCTTTCGGCATTGTCGTTGAGGTACCGCATGGTTTTCGCTTGGAGCTTCCGGCGGCCTGGGTAGAGTCGAGCCATGAGATCAAGCTGGTTATACGTCTAAGGGGCTACGAGGCAAATCTCGTTTACAATTTTCCCCGTATCTGCGATAGCTTCATGAACAAAGTGCCAGGGATGTACGGTATAGTCGGAAAGCACCTTGTGACTTGCGACCAAAAGCGCCATAACCTCCTGGTCAAGCCACTTAGCCTGCGCGCCGAGCTCAGACAAGAGCGCAAGGTCTACCGGGCGCTTTATGCCCTTGCGGCAGACAAGGAGACGGAGCTGCCGGCTTCTCCGAGGAAGCTGAGCCGTTTACGTTTGTGGGCCATCGTGGCACGCCGGCTCACTCGAAAGCCGGTTAGTATCTTCTGTGACCGGTCAGATGAAGCTGACGACAACGGCCTGGTCATGTTCCGCTACTGTAGTCAGGCCAAGGAAGAGACTAAATGTCGGAACGTCTTTGTCATCAAACGCAATACCGCAGAATACCGTCGCTTAAAAAGTGAAGGGCTCTCGGTCTGCCCTTATCATTCCAAGCGCCATCTTAGGCTCCTCTTCCAGGCGAGCACGCTGGTCAGCTCTTTCGCGGATGAGCCGGAGCTTTGGCCATTCAGCCATGATTATGGACGTTACCTCGGGGATAAGTTCCGTTACAATCTGATCTGCCCCAAGCACGGCGTGGATAAAGAGGATATGGCCTGGTACGAGGACTTCACCAAGAAGGATATCCGTCTTTATAGTGTGGTCGGCGAGCGTGAGGCGCGTTTCGTACGCGACAACTACAACCTCCTTCCCGATGAAGTCGTTGATTGCGGCTTGCCCCGCTATGATAGGCTCGACCTCAACCACCAAAAGACCAGGACCATCCTATTGATGCCGACCTGGCGCAGCTATCTCGACTATCGGGCAGAGGGGGTCTCCACTTACAATCCTGCTTTCAAGGACTCCGTCTATTTCAAGTACTGGAACCAAGTCATCTCCAGTGCAAGGTTGCAAGAGCTTTTAGACGAGTATGGTTATCAGATGATCTTCCGTCCGCATAAGTTGGTTCTCGTCCAAAAAGACGATTTCCAGCCCAGGCAGGGTGTGATTTTTGACACGACTACGCCGGTGTCGCAGTTGATCAACCAAACCGACGCCTTGATCACCGATTATTCCTCAGTTTTCTTCGACTATGCCTATTCGGATAAACCGGTCTTGTATTATCAGTTTGACCCCTATCATCACGATCGGAGCAATACCTACTTCGACTATGAGCGGGACGCTTTCGGGCCGCTCTGCCATGAACCGGAGGCCTTGCTTGAGGCGCTGGATTCCCTGCTTGCCCACGGCATGGCCAACCCCGAGCCCTATCATAGGCGCGCCCAGGTCTTCTTTAGCCATCATGACCATGATAACTGTGCCCGCCTCTGGCAGGCGATGCGAAAAAGCTTCGGAGGGATCCAGCCCTTGTAGCGGTTTTGGCTATAATTTCTACATGGGTATTCTCGACATCTTCTCCCGGCGCAAACAGCAACTCGACAACCTGGCCGCCGCCCGTGAGCGGGCCCGCAAGAAGCGGGGCAAGGTTCACATTGACAGCCGCATCGACCAGATCCTCGATCCCGACAGCCGCACCGACCTCTTCGATGATATCGCGGAAAGCGATCCGCTTGGGTTCCCCGGTTATCCGGACAAACTGCGCCAGCTGCAAAAACGTACCGGCTTGCAGGATGCCTGCATCTGCGCGGCCGGTACCATTGCCGGGCATGATTTAGTGGCGGTGGAGATGCGCCCGGAGTTCATGATGGCCTCGATGGGTAGCGTAGTGGGCGAGCAGGTCACTCGTTCCATCGAATACGCCCAGGCCGCCGCCTGTCCCCTGCTGATCATCTGCGCATCTGGCGGGGCCCGTATGCAGGAGGGGATGTTCTCCCTTATGCAGATGGCCAAGACCAGTATCGCCTTAAAGGATTTCGCCAACTCCGGCGGTCTCTACATCAGCGTCCTCACCAATCCCACCACCGGCGGTGTGACCGCCTCTTTTGCCTCTCTGGCCGACGTCACCTTGGCTGAGCCGGGCGCTCTGATCGGCTTCGCCGGCCCCCGGGTGATCGAGCAGACCATCGGCCAAAAGCTCCCCGACGGCTTCCAGAGTGCGGAGTTCCAGCTTGAGCACGGCTTCGTCGACCGCATTGTGGGCCGCGCTGACCTGCGCGGCGAGCTAACCGCCATCCTCGGGGCCTACGCCCAAGGCAACTTGGGCGACCGTGCCAAGGCTGCCTTTGTCTCCGCTCAACACGCCGCTCCTGCTTCCTTGGAGTCGGACATCCCGGCCAAACCGAAGAAAGACAAGCTGTCAGCAGCAGAACATGTCCGGCTCGCCCGCGATCCCGCCCGGCCCCATTTCGAGGACTTCCTGGCGGCTAACTTTGAGGACTTCCGTGAGCTCCACGGCGACCGTTTGAGCGGCGATGATAAGGCGCTGCGCTGCGGTTTCGCCTGGCTTGGAGGTCGTCCGCTCTTCCTCTGCGGCACGGTCAAGGGCCGCGACGTCAACTCCAATATTGCCTGCAACTTCGGCATGGCCTCACCGGCTGGCTATCGCAAGTTCATCCGGGTGGCGCATTTGGCCGAGAAGTTCGGCCTGCCTTTGGTCACCGTCATCGATACGCCGGGCGCCTATCCCGGTAAAGAAGCTGAGGAGCGCGGCCAGGGCGAGGCGATTGCCCGCTGCCTGTATGCCTTGGCCGACCTCAAGGTGCCGGTGGTGGCGGTCTTGACCGGTGAGGGAGGCTCTGGTGGAGCCCTGGCCCTGGCTGTCGCCGACTATATCATCATGTACCAGAACGCGACCTATTCGGTGCTCTCGCCGGAGGGTTTCGCCTCCATTCTCTGGAAGGACGCTAGCCGGGCTGATGAGGCCGCCGGCGTGATGAAGTTGACCGCCGCTGACCTCTGGGCCGCCCAGTTGGTCGACCAGGTGGTCGCCGAGCCCAAGCAGAAGCTTGACCCCCAGAGTCTGGGGCTGGCCGTCGAGCAGGCGCTGGTGCGGCTTGCCTCCCAGGACAGTGCCACTTTGGTCAGGGCCCGGCGTTTGAAGTTCCGTAAGTTTTAAAGCGACGAGAAAAGAGAAGAATACGTGAAGATACTGGGTGTGGGCGCCTATGCGCCGGAGCGGAAATTGACTAATGCCGATCTTGAGCAGATGGTGGAGACCTCGGACGAGTGGATCGTCAGCCGCACCGGCATCCATACCCGGCATATCGTGGCCCCGGGCCAGAGCGACGTCGACCTGGCCGAGGCGGCGGCGCGACAAGCTGTTAGAGCATCTGGGCTTGCCGGCGACCAAATCGACGTGATCATCTGCGCTACTTTCACGGTGCCGCGCTTCGTGCCGAGTGCTGCGGCCGACATCCAGCAGCGCCTCGGCATCCATGAGGACATCATCGCCTTCGACCTCAACGCGGCTTGCTCGGGCTTCGTCTTCGCCCTGATCACCGCCGAACGCCTGCTCCGTCCCGGGCAGCGGGCCCTGGTCATCGGCAGCGAGGCGCTCTCCACGGTGACTGACTACCAGGACCGCTCGACCTGCGTGCTCTTCGGCGACGGGGCCGGAGCGGTGGTGATCGAGCAGGACGGCGCGCCGTTTTGGTCCAAGACCCTGGTGCGCGGGGGCGACGACGCCCTCAAGAGCGACCCCTATATCCGGATGCAGGGCGGCGAGGTCTTTAAGTTCGCCACCCGCGCCCTCAACCAGACCGCCCGTGACGTGATCGCCCAGGCCGGCTGGCAGCCGCAGGAAGTCGATTGCTTCATCTGCCATCAGGCCAACCTGCGCATCTTGCAAAACGCCGCCAAGCAGCTTGAAGTGGGCATGGATAGGTTCTTCGTCAACGTCGACGAGTACGGCAACACCTCCGCCGCCAGTGTGCCCCTGGCCTTGGCCGAGGCCTATCAGGCCGGACGCCTGCATAACGGCGACAAGGTGGTCCTGGCCGGCTTCGGCGGCGGGTTGACTGCGGGGGCGGCGGCCTTCGTCTGGCAGGGCAGATAAATAATCTCGAATAATCTCGGGGACACCCTATAGGGTGTCCCCGCTGGAACGTGATAGACAAGAAAGGCTGTAGGCGATGCTACTCAATGAATTCCTCGGTATCGAGTTCCCCGTGATGCAGGGCGGGATGGCCCGGGTGGCCAGCGGCGCTTTCGCGGCGGCGGTTTCCAACGCCGGCTCGCTCGGCGTGATCGGCTCAGGCGGGATGTCGACCGAGCGCCTCGAGCGCAACATCGTCGAGGCCAAGGCCGCCACCGATAGGCCCTTTGGCGTCAATATCATGCTGATGGCCGACAACATCGACGAGATCGCCACCCTGCTCGAGCGTGAGCGCCCGGCCGTGGTGACCACCGGGGCGGGCTCTCCGGCCAAGTACGTCGGACGTTGGAAAGCGGCCGGGATCAAGGTCATCCCGGTAGTGCCGAGCGTAGCCTTGGCCATCCAGATGGAACGCGCCGGCGCCGACGCGGTGATCGCCGAGGGCACCGAGTCCGGCGGGCATATCGGCGAGACCGCCACCCTGCCGCTGGTTCCCCAGGTGGTGGACGCAGTGGGAATCCCGGTGATCGCGGCCGGCGGCATCGGCAACGGCCGCCAGCTCTTGGCGGCCTTCGCGATGGGTGCGATCGGTGCCCAGTGTGGGACGATTTTCCTGACCTCCGAGGAGTGCCCGATCGCCCCCGCCTACAAGGAGATGGTGCTCAAGGCCCGCGACACCGGCACCATGGTGACGGGGCGCAGCAAGCACGCCCCGGTGCGCCAGATCAAGAACAAGATGGCCAAGCGTTACCTCCAGCTCGAGCACGAGGTGGCCGATCGGGCCGAGCTGGAGGGGCTTACTTTGGGCTCGCTGCGCCGGGCGGTGGAAGAAGGCGACAAGGACGGCGGCTCCTTCATGGCCGGCCAGGTCGCTGGTGAGCTGCACGAGATCAAACCACTGCGCCAGCTGCTCGAGGACCTGATGGCAGGCTTTGGACAGGCCCAGGCCGACCTGCAAAAGGCCCTGCAAGAGCTAAAAGCCTGACCTAGGTTCGCCACGAGCTCCTCCCAAGATGATCTGACCTCCGATTATCAGATATGGAGGACACGGACGATGGCAGAAGTTGAAAACGGCTACACTGGACTGTAAGGAAGTTCTTTTACCCACAGATAGGAAAGGAAGCCCATGGATTACCAAACCAACTACCAACCCCAGCCGCAGGCGCAGATGGACCAGCCGCCGGCAGTCGTGATCGCTCCACGTGAACTGACTGGCGCCCAAAAAGCCGGTTATTTCTTCTTCGGGTTCTTCGGTGGTTTCGTCAACATCATCGGCGCCTCACTCTTCAACCTCGAGAAGCCCTATCGTTCTGAGGGCACCAAGTGGACCGCGATCGGTTTCGCGGTGGCAGCGGCGGTCGGTATCGTCCTCGTGATCCTCTACACCATCTTCGTGGTATGGCTGGTCGGTATGGCCCAGTCCAATATCTCCAGTAGCTTCAATAACAGCATCTAGGCCTTGCCTGACCAGCGGCGCGCAGTGTACTCTCTCCAGTCCTCGCCCGGCTTAGAACAGTCGAGTATAGACGGTTTTTCCTGGGATGGGCTTTGCTCTGCGCTGGCTGGGCCGGATTGCCGAGTCTTGGCCATAGTCGGGCCGACTGCCAGCGGCAAGTCCGTCTTGGCCGAGGCCCTTGCCGCTGTGGCACCCGATTGCTTGGGGCGCAGCGCCGAGATCATCAGCGCCGATGCAATGCAGGTCTATCGGAGCATGGATATAGGGACGGCCAAAACCCCGCCGCCCCAGCGAGCTGTGCCCTATCATTGCCTCGACCTGGTCGACCCCGACCAGGATTTTAGCGCCGCCCTCTACCAACGGGCGGCACGGGCGGCTATTGATGACTGTTTGTCGCGCAGCGTCCTGCCCATCGTTTGTGGTGGCAGCGGCCTCTATCTGCGGGCAGCCCTTGATTGCTTCGAGCTCGACGCCCAAGTCGAGGCCAAGACCCAGACCGGCCAGGTCGAACGTCGGGAGCGCCTCAGCCGCTTGGCCGACCAGCTTGGCTCTGAGGCTTTCCACACCAAGCTGGCCGAGCGCGACCCGGCGAGCGCTGCCCTGATCCACCCCCACAACCTGCGTCGAGTGGTGCGGGCCTTCGAGTTCCTGGAGGAGGGCAGCAGCTATGCTGCGCAACATCAGGGGATGCGCGAGTATCGCTCTTTCTACCCCTGCCTCTACCTGGGGCTTACCTGTGAGCGCCCCGAGCTCTACCGGCGTATTGACGAGCGAGTGGCCCGGATGTTCGCAGCTGGCTTAGTCGATGAGGTCAAGACCCTGCGCGGGCGCTATCCCAGGCTCGGCCAGAGCGCTAGCCAGGCCATCGGCTATAAGGAGCTCTTGGCCTTAGGGCCTGCCCTCGATTATCCTAGCGCCAGCCAACTCGATGAGGCTGCAGCCCTGGTCGCGCGGGATACGCGCCGCTATGCCAAGCGCCAGTTGACTTGGTTTCGTCGTGATCCGCGAATCCACTGGCTGGCAGCCCCAGACCTAAACAAGTTACAATCAGAACATGCACAGCCCCCTACCGTCCTCTGACTCACAGTATCAACCTTTTTCCCTGAAAGCCGCCAAGGAGCTGGCTGCGCCCCAGACCTGGTCGGCTTCGGTCGCGACCATCTTGGTCGGCGGGGCCCTGGTCTATGCCTGCAAGGGCGCTGGTTTCGGGCCGGCAGCCTTCACTCCGCGTGCCCTCCTGGTCTGGCTTTTGATGCTTCTGGCCACCGTCTTGATGCAGGCCGCCATTAACACCTTCAACGACTACCGCGACTTCGGCAAGGGCACCGATAGCGTCGAGACCATCGTCGACGAGACCGACGCCGCCATCGTCTACCATCACCTCGACCCCAAGTCGGCGTTGCATTTCGGGGTCGGACTGCTGCTCGTTGCAGCTGTTTTTGGCCTTGCCGTGGTGGCCTTGTCGAACTGGGTGACCTTGGTGTGGGGCGCGGTCGCCGTACTTGGCTTGCTCGCCTATGCTTTTGGCCCCAAACCTCTCTCCGACCTGCCGGTCGGAGAGGTCGTGAGCGGCGTCTGGCTGGGCGGGATCACGGTCTGGGCGACATTTTACGCGATGACCCTAGCCCCGCCGCCGACCGTGATCTTCGCCGCTCTACCGATGATCATCTTCGTCGGTCTGATCATGCTGATGAACAATACCCAGGACATCGAGCGCGACCGCGAGGCTGGCCGCCTGACTTTGGCGGGTGTGCTGGGCTGGCGCGCCTCGACCATCTTGATGGTGGTTTGCGGGGTCTTCGCCTATGTTTGCCTGGCCACCCTGGTACTGTGGCAGGCGGCCCTGGGCGCTTGGCCGGTCTGGCTTTTGATGCTGCCGCTGTTCGGTTTGATCTGGTCGGCCAAAGGCTGGCAACGCATGCTGCAAAAAGGTAATTACACTCCGGAGCTGCGCTCGCCGATGATGGGCCTGGCCAATATCATGACCTATAAATGCGGCATCGTGATGATCGTGACCTGCGTGTTGGGTGGCCTGCTATGAGTGAGCTGCTGGTAAAGCCCAACCCAGCACCTGCTATCCGTCGCCCGGAGGAGCTCGATTCGGCCCAGAAACAGCGCCAAGTTCACCGGATTTTCTCCACCATCGCCGAGGGTTACGACCAGATGAACGACGTGGAGAGCTTTCGGCTACACCGGGCCTGGAAGCGGGCCCTGCTCGACCGGGTGGCCGCGGTCCGGCCTCGCCGGGTCTTGGACGTGGCCTGCGGTACCGGCGACATCGCCTTAGCCCTCTCCCAGCGCCTGCCCGAGTGCGAAGTGGTCGCCCTCGACTTCTGTGAGCCGATGCTTGCGGTCGCCCGCAGACGTGCCCGTGAGCAACCGGACAAAAGGGACGGCGGCTTTTGTTCGCACCTGCCCCAGTTCGTCCAAGGCGACGCCATGCATCTGCCTTTCCCTGATGGCAACTTTGACGCCGTGACCATATCCTTCGGCCTGCGCAATATGCCTGACTATGCCCAGGTGGTTGCCGAGATGACCCGGGTGATTAAGCCTGGAGGCCTATTTTGCTGTTTGGAAGCCTCCTATCCCACCAACCCTGCGATCGTGCCTTTCTTCAGGCTTTACTTCAAGCACATCATGCCCCGCCTGGGCGCCGCCGTGGCCGGTCACCGAGACGAGTACCAATGGTTGAATGATTCCACCGAGGCCTTCCTGACTAAGCCGGCCCTGGTTGAGTTGATGCGCGAGTGCGGCCTCGCCGGCGTTCGCTACCGCAGCTTCCTTTTCGGTTCCGCCGCCCTGCACGTAGGCAAGAAACCGGGTGCTTGAACGCTTTGGGGGGGCACTTTATAAAGTGCCCCAAGTTATGCTAACCGCTAGTCAGGCGCGCAGCAAGGGCAGGAAAACTTGATCGACCAGGGTGGTGAGGCGCTCCTGGGTGATGCTTTCGCGGAGGAAGGCGGCGTGGTAGCGGACAAGCTCGAAGGGGAGTAGGCGTACTTGACGGGGGAGCTGCTCGGAAGTGTGCGCGATCTCGCCACGGGCGCAGGCGGAGGCGAGGATACGGTCGATGATCTCTAGGTCGTTCTCTTCGTTGCGGGTAATCAGGTCATTCACCGCCTGGCCCTTGAGGGCTAGTTCTACGTGCATGGCTTGGAGGAGCAGGGCGACGGCTTGACCGTCGCGCCGGGAGAAGTCGCCGAGCATTTGAATAAGGTCGGCGCGCAGATCGTTGTTGTGGTAGCGGCGAGAACTAAGGGAGGCGATTCCCTCGTCCCTTTGTAGGGAGTCGATGACCGCGGCGTAGAGCAACTCGAAAGGTGACGGCCAGTGGCGGTAGATGACGCTACGACTGGTATGTGCCGCTTCGGCCACCTTGGCGAAGGTCACCGCCGGATAGCCCTGCTCGCGGGCGATGCGCAAGGTCGCGGCGAAGATCGCCTGCTCAAGCTTGTCGCCCCGACGGCGATGGGCCGTGTCATTCTTCTCGGTCATGCGTCCTCTTTCCTCTCGCACGGGGACATGTATCAAAGGCATGTATCAAAGGCATGTATCAAAGGGACGTTTCATTTGATACACCCCAGCGCTCGTCATCCCCCGACTCGTTCGGGGAATCCATGCGATACCGCCTGTGGCGGTATCGTGGATTACCCGGATAAACCGGGTAATGACGACCAAAAGGATGTATCAAATGAAACGTCCCTTTGATACATCTCCTCGAATTATAACGTTTAAGCAACAAATTGTCTTTTAACGGCACTACAGGTGGGAGAGCGTGCTATACTTACTCATTGTTAAGATACATTTTGTCCCTATAAGTGCGAGCCGCACGCCGCATCACGAAAGGAGCCCACATGAACGAACACACACTAAAGAAGGCCGCACAGGGCGCAAGACCGTCTGGGTCCAAGCAGAAGCCCCCGGCTGGTTTGATGCGCACCGCCATCGTGATGACCATCGGTATCCTCGCCCCTATGCTGGGCGTGAACATCGTCAACGTGGCTATCAAGACCATCGGCGTTGATCTCGGTATCGGCGTCGACTTGAGCCAGTGGTTGGTCACCGCGTACATCCTCTGTATGGGTATTGCCATCCCGCTTTCCAGTTGGGTGGTCGACCGCTTCCCCGCTAAGCCGGTCTACCTCGGCGCCCTTGCCGTCTTCACGGTCGCATCCCTGGCGGCTGGTTTACCCTGCAACTTCGCTTTGCTCATCGTTTGGCGCTGCGTCCAGGGTTTGGCCTCGGGGGTGGGGCTCCAACTCGTCCAGACCATCTTGATGCGAGAAGCCGGCCCCGGCAACCGGGGCCGCATCATGGCCATCGTGGGCGTTCCGGCGGTGATTCTGCCCATCCTTGGTCCTACCCTAGGCGGTTTAATCGTCGCCTATCTGCCCTGGCGTTGGGTCTTTTTGATTAACGTCCCCCTTTGCGCGGTCGCGATCCTGCTGACTGCGCTGCTCTTGCCGTCCCTACCCGTGGCCGACCCGCACAAACGCCTTGATGTCCCGGGGAATATCCTACTTGCGGCCGGTTTTTGTGCAGCGCTCTACGGCATCTCCAGTCTGAGCGGTAGCGGTCGTGCCGCCGGCCTCGTCGCCCTCGCCATCGGAGTCGTCATCCTCGCGCTGTATGTGGCCTATGCCTTGCGCCGGAGCTGTTCCAAAAGTCGTCACTCCGGGCTTGACCCGGAATCTCTTCCTGTGTCGCTACGGACAGAGGAAAAGATTCTGAATCAAGTTCAGGATGACGGAATAGTAAAACCAACTTTTGTAACAACTCCCACCCCGTCGGTCGTCAACGTCCGTCTCTTCCGGAGACCGACCTTCAGCTCGTCGGTGTTGCTGATGATGCTTTATAGCTTCGTGTCACAAGGCAGCCTGTTCGTCCTTGCGCTGTACTTCCAGCAGAGCCTCGGGCTCTCTGCTCTGATGACCGGGCTGATGCTGATCCCGCAAGGACTCGGCATGTTAGTCACCCGGAGCTGGGCGGGTAAGGCCACCGACAAGCACGACCCGCGCCTGGTCGCCTTGATCGGTATTATTCCCACTCTGATTGGCACTTTGCCCTTCGTCTTCCTTGGCCTGGGCGGGCTCGGCGGCGGCTTCGCCGGCTACGTCCTGCTCTTCGCCGCCCTCTTCGTGCGCGGGCTTGGCCTCGGTATCATCATGGTGCCAATCACCGCTTGTGTTTACACTGGCCTCACCCCCACCCAGGTGAGCGAAGGCACCACCGCCCAGCGCATCTTCCAACAGATCGGCGGCGCCGTCGGCACCGCGCTGATGGCCATCATGCTCGCCTGCGGCCTCGGCTACGGCTGGGTCTACGCCCTCTGCTGCCTCGTCCTACTCATCATGTTGCTCCCCCTCCGCTTCATGGCCGGGGCCAAGGCTGCCACAGCTCCTGTCGCCGCCAACGATTCCGTAGTCTAGACCAGATAAAATGAGCCTGGTGTGCTAAAAAACGAATATGACAAGGGGGATCGGCCAGGCGTGTTACACGCTCGTAATAGCCTAAGGTCGTTCGCCCAACTGATGTACTGACTCGTCGAAGTCGCTCTCAAAAGCGGTCTTAGCGCGCTTTTCTGAGAAGACTTTGTACTCGCTTTGTGCCTTTTGCATGGCTAGTTCACGCGAGATCTTCCTGGCGTCTTGCAGGATCTGCTTGTCGTTGATGCCCAGGATAGCATGCAGCCGCTCCACCCAATCCTGCATCCGCATCGGGACATGCTGCCTGGCCTGCGTCTCCGCGAACACCAGATATTGTTCGGTGATGCCGTTTAACGCGACCAGCTCCTGTTCGCTCAGATAGTTCTTCGCGACGTCGATGTCGCCTTTGCGCACTTTGTTGCCGCGCCAGGAGGTCAGCCCCATGTTCGGTTTACTGCTATCAGCGCGATGGTAGACGATCTCGGCAGCGGTCTGCCCGCTGATCGCCCAATGCAGCTTGTTCTGCACCGTGGCGAAGAACTCCTGAGTGATCCTGGAGTCCTTGTCGTAGTCGATGGAGGTGGCGAAGATGTCGGTGATCTTCTGGTAGAAGCGCCGCTCGGACGCGCGGATATCCTGGATCCGCTCAAGCAGTTCATCGAAATAATAAACCTCGTAGTCGTTCCCGTTCCTGAGCCGGTCGTCGTTCAGCGCGAAGCCTTTTTGGATGTACTCGTGCAGGATCCTGGTCGCCCAACGGCGGAACTGCACGCCGCGGATTGACTTGACGCGATACCCCACGGAGATGATGACGTCGAGGTTATAGAATGCGACGGGTTTGTCGGAATTTGCAATGTGCAAACTTTGCACATTGCTTTTTTCGTCTATCTCACCTTCTGCGATAGCATTCTTAATATGTTTCGTGATGACCGAACGTTCGCGCTCGAAAAGTTTACTCATCTGCGCCTGAGTCAACCAGACGTTCTCATTCTGGAATAACGCGTCAATCTCAGTCGAACCATCCTCGGTCTGGAAGATCTCGATGGAACCATGGGATTGTATGAGATCCTGATTCTGCATATCCTTCATCTTTATGACCAGTGTCGGATTAGGCAAAGCCATATGCCCTTTGACTTTAAGCAGTTCCAGAATAACGGAGTGCATCCGAACCGCTCATGGTCACATTATAGCATGCCTTTGTAGAAGCCTGATTTCCATAGCCAGTCTATGCTCGCAGATCAGAGACATAACTTTCAAGCGTATCAAGGCTTGTTTTAACGTCGTAAAGCAATTCACCTAAATCGTTTTGATTATGTTCTATTTCAGCCAAATGGTTACCGTTTTCACGAAGTGTCATAATCACTTCGACCAGTAACTCCTTTCCGTTTAAAGCCATAAGCGCATCTTTTTCTGCCTGGATTCGTTCGCGCTCGAGCCGGGCTTCCTCTTCAGCCTGATCTTTAGCGATTCGCGCACGCTCTTCACGTTTACGTCGGTTGTGCTCTCGTTTTTCAGCAACTTTGTTTTTGGCTCTTTTAAACATTCCTATCCCCCCCTAGCGGCGGTGCAGACAACGGGAGCGCCTTATAAGGTGTCCCCGATAAAGAATGAATCCCTAGTTGGCGATGACGTTGACCAGGCGGCCGGGGACGACGATGACCTTGCGGAGGGTCTTGCCCTCGAGCTGGGTGGACAAGGTCTCCTTGGCGGCTGTCTCGGCATCGGCGTCGGGGAGGTCGGCGGCGACCATGATGCGGGCCTTGATCTTACCGTTCAGCTGGATGGCGATCTCGACTTGGTCGGCCTCGGCCTTGTCCGGGTCATAGGCCGGCCAGGGGGCGTGCACGATGCTTTCCTCTGGGTCAGCGCCCAGCGCGGAGTGCCACATCTCCTCGGCCATGTGCGGCGCCATCGGGCTGATCATCAAAGTCAAGCAGAAAGCGGCAAAACGCTCCAGCTCAGGGTCGCGCTGGCCTTCAGGCAGCTTAAGGTAGCTGGCGATACTGTTGGTCAGCTCCATCAGGGCGCTGATCGCGGTGTTGAAGTTAAAGCGCTCGATGTCAGCGGTGACCTTCTTGATCACCCGGTGGCACTGGTGCTCGAGCTCGCGGTCGGCGGGCGACTGTGGGTCAGCGCCGTTGGCTGCCGCTTGCGCCGCAGGCTTAGAGTCTGGGCTGTCGTTTTGCGGCTCGGCGGTGAGGTTGTAGACCTGCTTCCAGACCTTGTGTAAGAAGCGGGAGATGCCCTCGAGGCCGTCGTTGTTCCACTCCAGGTCCTTGTCCGGTGGGGCCATAAAGAGGATGTAGCTGCGCAGGGTGTCGGCACCGTAGCGGGCGATCACGTCTTCGGGGGCGACCACGTTGCCCTTGGATTTGGACATGGTCTCGCCCTTGAGTTTGACCATGCCCTGGGTGAGCAGGTTAGTGAAGGGCTCGTCGAAGCTCAAGAGCCCGGCGTCGCGCAGGGCTTTGGTGAAGAAACGGCTATAGAGCAGGTGCAGGATGGCGTGCTCGATGCCGCCGATGTATTGGTCGACGGGGAGCCAACTATCCACTGCTGACTTGGCAAAAGGCAGCTGAGCGTTGTGCACGTCGGTGTAGCGCAGGTAATACCAGCTCGAGCAGGTGAAGGTGTCCATGGTGTCGGTCTCGCGGTGGGCCGGCTTGCCACATTTGGGGCAGGCCACCTCATAGAAGGCAGGGGAGTCCTTCAGGGTCTGTCCGCGGGTCACGTCGACGTCATCGGGTAGGACGACCGGCAGATCCTGCTCGGGCACTAGCACCTCACCGCAGTGGTCGCAGTAGATCACCGGGATGGGGTTGCCCCAGTAGCGTTGGCGGGAGATCAGCCAGTCGCGCAGCTTGAAGTTGACGCTGGAACGGCCCAGGCCGCGCTCGGCCAGCCAGTCGATCACGGCTTTCGCGCCCTCGGAGTTCTTGCCGCCGGTGAGGCCGGTGAAAGGCCCAGACTGGACCATCTTACCGCTGCCGGCGAAGGCCTCGACCCAGGGGACGTCCATGACTTTGAGGCTGGCTTCAGAGGCTAACTCAGAGTAGAGCGGGTCGTCTTCGGCGAGGACGACTGGTGGAATCTCCAGGTCGTACTTGCGGGCGAAGGCGAAGTCACGCTCATCGCCGGAGGGCACGGCCATCACCGCGCCGGTGCCGTAGTCGGTCAGCACGTAGTCGGCCACCCAGACGGGCACCTTGCGCCGGTTGACCGGGTTGACCACGTAGCGGCCGGTGAAGGCGCCGTGCTTGTCGCGTTCGGTGCCCTGGCGCTCGATTGCGCTGGCGCTCTTGGCGATCTCGATCACCTCCTGCACCCCGGCGGCATAAGGCGTGCCCTCGGTGAGTTCGGCGGCAAGGGCGCTCTCCGGTGCGAGTAAGAAGAAGCTGCAGCCGAAGAGGGTGTCCGGGCGGGTGGTGAAGACGGTGATAGTACGTTCTGCCTCACTGGACAGGGCATCGTCCGCATCCGCCGCACTCCCCACGTGCCCCTCCGGGTCGCCGACGCCGGCACGACAGAGCCTGAAGTCGACCTCGGCGCCCTCGGAGCGTCCGATCCAGTTGGCCTGCATCTGCTTGACGCGGGTCGGCCAGCCCGGTAGCTTGTCCAGGTCGTCCAAGAGCTCCTGGGCGTAGTCGGTGATCTTGAAGAACCACTGGGAGAGGTCGCGCTTCTCGACTTCGGAGTGGCAGCGCCAGCATTTGCCGTCGATGACTTGTTCGTTGGCCAGCACGGTCTGGTCGACCGGGCACCAGTTGACCGCCGACTCGCGCTTCTCGGCCAGGCCCATCTTGTAGAGCTGCTCGAAGATCCACTGGCCCCAGCGGTAGTACTCGGGCTCGGCCGTCACTACGGTACGGTCCCAGTCGTAGGAGAAGCCCAGCCGGGCCAGGGATTTCTTCTGGGTCTCGATGTTGGCGAAAGTCCAGGCTGCGGGGCTCGAGCCCTGCTTGATGGCGGCGTTCTCGGCGGGTAGGCCAAAGGCGTCCCAGCCGATCGGATGGAGGACGTTGTAGCCCTGCATGCGCTTGAAGCGGCTGATCACGTCGCCGATGGTGTAGTTGCGTACGTGTCCCATGTGCAGGTCGCCGGAGGGGTAGGGGAACATCTCCAAAGCGTAGTACTTGGGCTTATCCTCGGCCGCTGGGCCGTTCTCCAGGTCGTTGACCTGATGCGTGGACCAGAAAGCCTGCCATTTTGCCTCAATCGCCTGCGCGTCATATGGGTACATAATTTTAAATCTCCTGTACGTATTCTCCCCTTTGATTATAAAGAATCCGACCTGGCCGGCGCTAGGCCCTAATATGGTACAATTCTGCAGAGTTGTAACCGCGTGGTCAGGTAGCTCAGTCGGTAGAGCAGTGGACTGAAAATCCGCGTGCCGAGGGTTCAAGTCCCCCCCTGACCACCATCTCTTCGGGAGAATGTCAAAGATGCGCTGCCCTTCCTGTGGTTCTGAAGACGTCAAAGTAATCGATTCGCGTGCGGCCAACGACGACGCGGCGATTCGCCGCCGGCGCGAGTGCGAGCACTGTGGGCACCGTTTTACCACCTACGAGACCATCCAACAGACGCCGCTGATGGTGGTCAAGTCGGATGGCTCCAGCCAGGTCTTCAAGCGCGACAAGCTGATGCATGGCCTGGTCACTGCCTGCGCCAAGCGCGACATCGCGCCAGCTACTCTGGAGGCCCTGGTCGATGACATCGAATCCGAGCTGCAAAGCTCGCCCCAGCACCAAGTGCGCTCGCACACCCTGGGCGATATGGTGATGCACCGCCTGGCCCACATCGACGACGTCGCCTATATCCGTTTCGCCTCGGTCTATAAGGATTTCAAGTCAATCCGGGAGTTCAAGCAGGCCCTGGAGGGAATGTAGGGGCAGTAGCCGGGGAGTGGCCTGGTCGTTACCAGGGGCCGCCTGGCCTGGACGGGGCGGGCCTGGGGCGCCTGGGGGCTTTGAGGGTATAATCATGTTTTAGCAAAGCGAATGGAGCCAGTGCGTGTTCGGTATCAGCGGCTTTGAGCTGCTTGTCATCATAATATTCTGCTTCTTGATCTTCGGACCGGACAAGCTGCCCAAGATCGCTCGGCAGATCGGGCGCGGCTTGCGCTATCTCAAGAAGTACAGCGACAAGATCAACGAGGACTTGCAAGAGGAAGTGGTCGACCCGGCCCAGGAGATCATCAAGCCGATCCAAGGCGAGCTTAGGACTATCCAGGAGCCCCTCAAGGACCTCAAAGACCAGGCCAACCAGGTACTGGGCGCGGTACAAACCATCAAAGACCCGCTCAGACCGGTCAAAGACCAAGCCCAGCAGGCCGTCTCCGCACTCGCCCACCCGCTGCAGCAGGCCGCTGCAGCCGCCCCGGCTGCGGCCAGCGCCGCCCCCGCGCCGGGGAAGATCAAACAGATCAAGACCGTGGCCACGCAGAAAGCGGCAGAAGCGGCCAAGGCCAAGGCAGGATCATCGCTTGCTCCAGCCCCGGCCGTAGCGGCGGCCAGTGCCGACTCAGAGACTGCGGCCCCAGGTACCGGACGAGCCTGTGAGGAGCCTGGCGATGCTTAAAAGCGGGCAGAAGGTCTCCATCCTCACCCACCTCAACGAACTACGCCACCGCGTCTTCGTAATCGTGATCGCGCTCCTCATCGCCACCGTGGTGCTGTACTTCTTCGCCCCCTACCTGATCCTCTTCTTGATCAAGCCGGTGGCCCAGTTCATCGCCCCCAACATGCCGATCAACACCACCGCTGACCTCACCCATGTCCTCAACGTCTTGAATCCGCTGGGCGGGTTCTCCCTGCAGTTCAAGGTCTCCCTGCTCTTTGGGGTGGTGGCGACTTCGCCGATCTGGATCTGGCAGTTGATGGCCTTTTTTCTGCCGGCCTTAAAGCCCAGGGAGAAGCGCTGGGTGGTGCCGACCTTCTTCGTGGCGGTCGTCCTTTTCGTCCTCGGTATGGTCTTTTGCTACTTAGTCATCCTGCGCCCGGCCTTCCAGTGGATGCTGGGACAGACCGTCCTCTTTGCCAACATCATGGCCAATGCTCCCGACTACGTCAACCTGATCATGCTCTTCGAGGTGGCCTTCGGGATCGCTTTCGAGTTGCCCTTGGTCGTCTTCTACCTGATCGTCTTCGGGATCGTGCCCTACAAGAAGCTGCGCCATAGTTGGCGCATCGTCTACGTGGCCCTGCTGGTGCTGTCGGCGGTGGTGACCCCGGACGCCTCGCCGGTGACGATGTTTTTGATGTTCTTTGCGATGGTCGCGCTCTACGAGGCATCGCTTGCTGCTGCGCGGTTGGTCTTGTCCCGGCGGATCAAAAACCTCGCCGCGCGTGCCGAGGCCGAGGCCGCTGTAGACGCGGAATGTGCCAAATAGCGGATTTTCGGTGACTTGAATGCATGAGTTCTCACTAATGCAGTCCGTCCTCGACACAGTCGAGCAGACCGCCCGCCAAAACGGGGCCAAGAAGGTGACAGCGATCCGTTTGGTCATCGGCGATATGGCGGCGGTGATGGATGACGCCATGCAGTTCGCCTTTGAAGTCTTAAGCGAGGACTCGCCGCTTTTCAGCGGCGGCAGCCTGACCATCGACACGGTCAAACCGCGCTCGCGCTGTGCTAACTGTGGGGCAGAGTTCGAACATCGCTCCTACCAGATCACCTGTCCCCACTGCGGCAGCCTTTCGACCGAGCTTTTGGCCGGCCGCGAGATGTATATTGATTCGATCGAGGTTGAGGAATAAGGCCAACCTAGCCCGCTGGCGGTTTTGCCTTGGGGACATCCTATAGAGTGTCCCCCAAACGATAATTTTGAGCGTTTCCGACGCAGTCACCAGCCTTGCGCCTCTGCGGTTGTTCTAAAATCAAGGCAACCAACCCCAAAGGAGAGAAATGGACCAGCAGATCACTGACATCATCCAACAAGAGCTAGAGCGCGAACGGCACAGTATCGGCCTGATCGCCTCAGAGAACTACACCTCTCCTGCGGTGCTACAAGCTGTTGGCAGCGTGCTTACCAATAAATACGCCGAGGGTTATCCGGGCAAGCGCTATTACGGCGGTTGTGAGGCGGTTGATGCGGCCGAGCAGCTGGCCATCGACCGGGTCTGTGAACTTTATGGTTGCGAGTTCGCCAACGTCCAGCCCCACTCCGGGGCCAGCGCCAACCTGGCGGTCTACCAGGCCCTGATGCAGCCGGGCGACACCTTGATGGGAATGAGCCTCGACCACGGCGGCCACCTCACCCACGGGGCCAAGGCCTCGGTCTCGGGTAAGCTCTACCGGGCGGTCTCCTACGGCGTCGACCCAGACAGCGAGCGTATCGACATGGCGGTGGTGCGCCAGATCGCCGAGGCCGAGCGTCCCCAGGTGATCGTGGCCGGGGCTTCGGCCTATTCGCGCCTGATTGACTTCAAGGCATTCGCCGAGATCGCCCATGATGTGGGCGCTTACTTGGTGGTGGACATGGCCCATATCGCCGGCCTGATCGCTGGCGGCGTGCACCCTTCGCCCTTCCCCTATGCCGACGTGGTCACCAGCACCTCACACAAAACCCTGCGCGGCCCGCGTGGCGGTTTTATCTTGACTAACGACGAGGCCCTGGCCAAGAAGATCAACAGTGCGGTCTTCCCCGGCCTGCAAGGCGGCCCGCTCGAGCACGTGATCGCCGGCAAGGCGGTGGCTTTCGGCGAGGCCCTGACGCCGGAGTTCAAGGACTATGCTGTGCGTACCGTGGCCAACGCGGCGGCCATGGCCGAGACGGTCGCGGCCGGGGGCCTGCGCCTGGTCAGTGGCGGCACTGATAACCACCTCTTCTTGGTCGACCTTAACCCGGCCGACCTCAGCGGCAAGGATGCTCAGGAGCTCTTGGAGTCGGTCGGCATCTGTGCCAACAAGAACACCATCCCCAATGAGACCCGTTCGCCTTTCGTGGCCAGCGGGATGCGCTTCGGTGCCGCCGGGGTCACCACCCGTGGCTTTGACGAGGCGGACTGTCGTAAGGTAGGCGAGCTGATCGCTGCCACCATCTTCAAGCGTGACGATGCGGCCGCGCTCGACCAGGTGCGCGGCCAAGTGCAGGAGCTGCTCGCGGCCCATCCCCTCTACCAGGGGCTCTAGGATGTTTTTGGCGATACCGGCCATGGCCCTGACCATTGCCTGCGGGGTGGTCGGGGGGCTGATCGGAGCCGCGCCTTTCTTCTTCGCGCGCTCCTTGCTGCGCCGTATCCTGCCCAGCGACGCCGGCAAGGGTATGCTGATCGCCTTGGCCCTGGTCTTTGTCTCGCTGATCATCATGGTGGTGGAGTTCGCCCTTTGCCAGTTCGTCGTGCACGCTTCCCTGCTTTTGTTCGCACTGCCGGCGATTGTGGTCTTCATCATCGCGGTGGCGGTCTATGCGTATTCGATGACGCGATAGGAGAAATATATGCCAGACACTAAACAGAGGATCCTAGTCGTCGACGACGAATTGTCGATTACCGAGTTCGTCAGTTATAACCTCAAGAAAGAGGGCTATGAGGTCGAGGTGGCCCAGGACGGCGATACGGCGGTCAAGATGATCGAGGAGGGGCACTATAACCTGGTCATCCTCGACGTCATGCTGCCCGGCATCGACGGCTACGAGGTACTGCGCAAGATCCGTCCGACCTCGAGCGTCCCGGTGCTCTTCTTGTCGGCGCGTGATACCGAGTTGGATAAGGTGGTGGGCCTGGAGCTGGGCGGCGACGATTATCTTGCCAAGCCCTTCGGCGTGCACGAGCTCCTGGCCCGGGTCAAGGTGCTGCTGCGCCGGGGTGCGGCCAGCCCTCAGGGCGGCGAGTCCGAGCAGGACGAGTCCTTGGAGGTCAATGGCATACATGTCGACACCGCCGAGCACAGTGCCTCCTATAAAGGACAGGAGATTGATCTGACCCCGCGGGAGTTCGAGCTGCTCGCTACCATGATGCAGCATGCCGGCAAGGTGGTCAGCCGTGACCAGCTCCTGCGCGAAGCCTGGGGCTGGGAGACGGTGGTGGAGACCAAGACCGTCGATACCCATATCAAACGCCTGCGCGACAAGCTCGAGTCGGTCGGGATCGACCCCGGCCTGATCGAAACCGTGCGCGGCTATGGCTATAAATTGGCAAACGACTGAAGTCCCAGGTATGCCCAACAAGAAGCTGTCATCACGCTTCCAAGACCTGGTCTTCAACGCCAGCGGCATCACCACGCTCATGCACAAGGCCCAGCGCCTGGCGGTGGGGGATTATTCGGTGGAGTTCGTCACTCCTGAGACCAAGACCGGCCCCGAGGCCAACTTGGAGTTCGCCGAGGCCCTCGAGAGCGTGCGCGACCAGATGCAGAGCCTGGTCAGCGAGACCAGGAGTGAGAGCGCCCGCCAAAACCAATTCATCAGTGACGTCTCCCATGAGCTACGCACCCCTTTGACCGCTATTCGGGGGGCGGCCGAGACCATGCTTGATCCGGACATCAGCCCAGCTGACGCCCGCCATTTCGCCCAGACCATCATTCGCGAGAGCGAACGTTTGACCCGTTTGACTAAGGACTTGACCACCCTCGAGCGCATCGACAGCAACGACAACCTCACTTTGGGTCGGGTCAACCTGCGCGACGTCGCCCAGGCGGTGGCCGAGGTGATGCGCCCGCTTTTGGCGGAGCGTGGAGTCGAGCTGCAGGTGCGAGGCGAGGCGCCGGACATCTTGGCCAATGCCGACCGTGTCCAGCAGGTGGTGCAGAACCTCGTAGACAACGCCAGTCGCTACACACAGTCAGGCGGGCACGTGGTGGTGCAGCTTTCCGGGGTACGCGAGATGAGCGTCCTGACCGTGGCCGACGATGGTCCCGGCTTCGGTGACGTCGATCCGACCAGGCTCTTTGACCGTTTCTACCGTGGTGACCCCTCAAGGGCCGCCAAGAGCGGGGGCACTGGGCTCGGTCTTGCTATCGTCAAGGCAATCGTCGATGGCTATGACGGTACGGTCGAGGCCTTCAACCTACCCGAACACGGGGCGGCTTTCGTGGTGGCGATCCCCTCGGTGGGGATGCGCTGAGGTGGTTGGCACCGATATTTTAAGTGTATACTCTATTATCATCTTGATTTGACCGGGCGAGTATCAAGGTCAGCTACAATAAGGGGGATGGGTTTTAAGGTGAACAAGGAAACAGGCACGAGTAGCTTGTGTGGAGGGGAATGGTATCAATGAAGGGAATCATCCTGGCGGGAGGGTCAGGAACCCGTCTCTATCCTTTGACCTTGAGCGTCTCTAAGCAGATGCTTCCCGTGTATGACAAACCGATGATTTATTATCCGCTCTCGACTTTACTGTTGGCGGGGATTAAAGATATCTTGATTATCGCAACGCCACAGCATATGGCAGGTTTTGAACAACTGCTCGGTGACGGGAACCAGCTTGGGATCAGTCTTTCCTACAAGGTGCAGGAAGAACCCCGAGGGCTGGCCGAGGCCTATATCCTGGCAGAGGATTTCCTGTCTGGTGACTCAAGTATGTTGATCCTTGGCGACAATATCTTTCATGCAGCCAACCTCCAAGGGGTTCTGCGTAAGGCGGTCGCCGAAAACGTGGGTGCCACTGTGTTCGCTTACCCAGTCGATGATCCGGGTTCTTTCGGCATTATCGAATTTGATGCGTTGGGCCGGGCAGTCTCAATCGAGGAGAAGCCAGCAGAGCCAAAATCACGTTATGCGATACCAGGCCTTTATATCTGCGACGCACATGCGCCTGAAATCGCAGCTCAGGTCAAGCCCTCGGCCCGAGGGGAGCTGGAGATCACCTCGGTGTTGCAGGCCTACCTTGACCAAGACAGGCTCTCGGTAGTGCCTTTCGGCCGGGGGACGATCTGGCTTGACACCGGTAGTTATGCCAACCTCCTCGACGCTGCCAATTTTGTCCAGTTGATTCAAAAGCGCAGCGGGAGCATGGTTTCGGCCATCGAGGAGGTAGCCTATAACGAAAGCTATATCAACGCCGAGCAATTGCGTCGTCTGGCCGAGCCGTTGATTAAGACCAGCTATGGTGATTATCTCCTGAAGCTTGTGGCCGCAGATAGGCAGGAAGCGAACATGGGTGCATGAAAAATATCCTGGTAACCGGTGGGGCCGGCTTCATCGGCTCCAATTACGTCCGCTATGTCTTAGAGAACTTCCCGGATTTCGAGCTGGTCAATCTCGATGCCCTCACCTATGCGGGCAACTTAGAGAATCTCAGCGATATTGAGGCTAACCCACAGTATCATTTCGTGCGTGGTGACATCCGCGACGCGGAATTGCTCCGGCAGCTCTTCGACAAATACCACTTCGACGCGGTGGTCAACTTCGCGGCCGAGAGCCATGTCGACCGCTCGATCACCGACCCTTCGCTTTTCTTCGAGGTCAACGTGGGTGGGGTCTTGACTCTGCTCGAGGCTTGCCTTAAAGCCTGGCGCCTGCGCCCGGAGGACAAGTACTGTCACGATTTCCAGCCCGGCGTGCGCTACCTCCAGGTCTCGACCGACGAGGTCTACGGCTCGCTCACACCGGACGAACCTGCTTTCACCGAGCAAAACCCGCTCGCCCCCAACAGCCCCTATGCCGCTAGTAAGGCATCGGCCGACCTACTCTGTCGGGCCTACGCCCACACCTATGGGCTCCCCCTCAACATCACCCGTTGCTCCAACAACTATGGGCCCTATCAGTTTCCGGAGAAGCTGATCCCCTTGATGCTGAACAATGCCCAGCACGACCGGAAGTTGCCGGTCTATGGCGACGGCCAGCAGATCCGGGATTGGCTCTACGTATTCGACCACAATCGGGCCATCCATCAGGTTCTGACCCAGGCTGAGCCCGGACAGGTCTATAACATCGGCGGCAGTAACGAGCGTGCTAACCTGCAAATCGTGGAACTACTCCTGAAGAGCATCGGCAAGCCGGACTCCCTAATCGAGCATGTCAAAGACCGCCCCGGGCACGACCGTCGTTATGCCATCGACTCCTCGAAGATCCGGCGGGAGTTGGGCTGGGCGCCAGCCTATCAGTTCGAGCAGGCTTTGCCTGCGACCATCACTTGGTACCAGGAACATGCCACCTGGGTCGAGCATGCCGTGAGCGGCGAATATCAGAACTATTATGACAAGATGTACGGAGCGGCCGAGCGATGATCCCTTTCAACCAGCCGAGCATCGGGGACAAAGAACGTCAGTACGTCCTTGACTCTCTAAACTCCGGGGAGCTCAGCGGCGACGGCAAGTACACCTTCGCGGTCTATGACCGCTTCAAGGAGCTCTTCGGTATCGACACGATGCGCCTGACTACCTCGGGGAGCTCTGCCTTAGAGTTGGCGGCCCTGCTCACGGACATCGGACCCGGTGATGAGTTCATCGTGCCTTCCTATACCTTCTCCTCGACGGTCAATGCCTTTCTCTTGCGTGGGGCGACCCCGGTCTTCTGCGACATCCGACCAGACACCTTGAACATCGACGAGACCAAAATCGAGGCGCTGATCACGCCGCGGACTAAGGTGATCGTGCCAATCGACTATGCGGGCGTGCCGGCCGAGATGGATACGATCAACGCATTGGCGGCTACGCATGGCTTGCAAGTCGTAGAAGACGCTGCCCAGTCGGTGGGATCGACTTATAAGGGGCGACCTTCCGGCCTGCTCTGCGATTTGAGCTGTTTTAGCTTCCACGTAACCAAGAACTACGCGATGGGCGAAGGTGGTGCCCTGGTGATGGCGCCGGGATACCTTGACCGTGCTGACATCATCCGCGAGAAGGGCACCAATCGCCGTCAGATGCTCGATGGCAAGGTGGACAAATATACCTGGCAGGATATTGGTTCGTCTTACCTGCCCTCGGACCTTTTGGCGGCCCTGTTGCTAGCCCAGATGGAACGTTTTCAGGAGATCATGGACAAGCGGCTGGCGGTCTGGGACTATTATTTCGAGGCGCTGGGGGACTTAGCTCAATCCGGAGATATCCAGCTACCCACCGTACCGGCGCATATCCAGCACAACGCCCATATGTTCTACCTAATCTGCGCGGATGCGACTACCCGGGAAGAGCTCTGTGCCAAGCTCAACCAACAAGGCATCAAGGCCGCGAGCCATTATGTACCTCTGCATACGGCGCCCTTCGGGCAGAAGAACGGTTGGGACAAATACCAGCTGCCGGTGACCGACGATCTCAGTGTACGCTTGCTCCGCCTGCCCCTCTATGCGGATATGAGCGAGGCTGATGTCCAAAGCGTCATCGATGCGATCCATCGTTTCTATGTCTAAAAACGGAGGCGAGCATAAAACACGCAAGCGAAAGGTCCTCATCCTGCTTGCACTGCATCTGATCGTCCTGCTCTATTCCCTGGCGGGAGTGTGCTCGAAGACTGCCGCCCAGAACCCTTTCGGCTCACTCCCTTTCTTCGGATGGTATGCCCTGGCCTTGGCGATTCTGGTCGTGTACGCCCTGGTCTGGCAGCAGATCATCCGCCGAGTGGAGCTGACCTCTGCTTTCGCCAACAAAGCTGCGACTCTGGTCTGGGGAATGCTTTGGGGTGCCCTTTTCTTTGCGGAGCCAATCAAGCTCACTACGCTTATCGGCGCCGTGGTGGTGTTCATCGGTATCTTGCTGGTGATTACCAGCAAAGACACTGCACAGCAAATCGAGCAAACAGAGGAACAAGCCCATGAGTGACTACGTCTTGTTCATCTTGATCATGGCCGGCTCGGTCTTTATTAGTTCTGTCTCCCAAATCATCTTGAAGAAGAGCGCCAATAAGCATTATGACACCGTCTTGCGGCAGTATCTTAACCTGCCGGTAATCAGTGCCTATGTCCTCTTCTTGGTTTCGACCATGATTACCGTCTTCGCCCTCAAATACGTCCCGCTCTCGATCAGCCCGATGCTCGACGCGCTTGGCTACGTCTTTGTCGCCATCCTTAGCTTCTTCTTCCTTAAGGAACACTTCGGTAAACGCAAACTGATTGGATTCCTCTGTATCATCATTGGAATCGTGATTGCGGCAGTGTAGGCAGAAGAAAGATTAGAATACGAGTTATGGGAGCTTTGGATAAACTGTCGTTCATTATCCCCTGCTATGGATCGGAGCAGACGATTGAGTTCGTGCTGGACGAGATCGCGGAGACTATCGAACGTCTGGACGTCTCTAGCTACGAGGTCATCTGCGTGAATGACTGCTCTCCAGACCGGGTGGAGGAGGTGATCCGGAAACGGATCGACAGAGACGCTAACGTCACCCTGATCAGTCTTTCTCGTAACTTCGGTAAGCATTCCGCCCTGATGGCCGGCCTGGCGCAGGCCAGTGGGGATGTTATGGTGCTCCTCGACGATGATGGGCAATGTCCGGTTGACCATCTGGATCTCCTACTCGCGCAGGTCGCATCCGGTCAGGACGTCGCCATTGCCGAATATCCGCGCAAGAAGCAATCGGCCTTGAAGAACTTTGGTAGCGCGCTCAACAACACTATGGCGCATATCCTGGTCAGCAAGCCAAAGGACTTGCATCTCTCCAATTTCATAGCCATGCGCGCTTATGTGGCACGTGAGATCTTGAAATACACCGGGCCCTACCCCTACATGGACGGGCTCATCCTAAGAGTCACCAAACGGATTGTCAATGTGGCGATGGAAGAACGCGAACGCTTCAGCGGCGAGGGTAATTTCGGCATCCGTAAATCGCTCTCGCTCTGGCTGAACGGTTTCACCTCCTTCTCGGTGCGACCTTTGCGCATCGCGACCATCCTGGGAACACTGATCGCCTGTGTCGGTTTCGTCTTCGTGATTGTCCTGATTGTCCAGAAACTCCTTGACGTGAGCATGCAGGTAGGCTATGCTTCGACGATGGCGGTGCTCCTCTTCATCGGCGGGGTGATTATGATGATGCTGGGGCTGCTCGGAGAATACATCGGCCGCACCTTCATCAGTCTCAACCAGTCGCCTCAGTACGTGGTACGGGAGATGGTGTATGATCGGGAGGAGAGGCGCCCTTGAAAGTGGTGAATGCGGTTTGGGAGGAGCGCAATCTTGGCGTCAAATGTCATGAAATTACCATTGAACCAGGAGATGAACCTACCCTAGTTAAAGATGATTTGGCTTCCGCTGAGGCAGAGTACACCGTTGTGCGAGTGCCAGTCGCCTGCCCCGAGTGGCATCGCGCCTTAGAGACGCAAGGCTACACTTTCGTGGAGGCTGCGGTGACTTGCGCGCATGAGACCGCAGAATTACCACCGCTTCTGCCCAAACAACGCCGCCTCCTCGAATCCTGCTCGTGTGTCCGTTTGCAGCAAGATGAACTTCCGCTGCTTGAAAGTCACATGCATAAAGGTTTGTTCACCACTGACCGGATTGCCCTGGATCCGCATTTCTCCGTCGGCCAGGCCAATCGGCGCTACCTCCTTTGGATAAAAGACGAGTTCGCCCGGGGTGGTCTTCTTTACTGGGTTGAAGCAGGAGGACAGAAAGTCGGCTTCTTTGGTTTGAAACCTGCC
>JAISGO010000004.1 GCA_031263025.1 Coriobacteriales bacterium | reverse complement strand
ATTTTCACGACAAAAGAAGCTGCCCCAAGCGCTCTTAAGGTCAAGGTCGGACTGTCTGGACAGGCGCATCCTCCAAGTAAAATATGACCATGACCGCATACTTGCTACGCACCGACAAGCTCACCAAGCGCTACGGCCGTCAGCTGGCCTTGGATCAGCTCGATTTGAGCCTCCAGGTTGGCCGTGTATACGGCCTGGTCGGTAGCAACGGCGCAGGTAAGACCACTTTTTTCAAGACCATCATGGGGTTGGCCCGGCCCACCTCAGGCACCCTCGAGCTGCTCGGCCAAAGCGGCCACGGCCTCGCCCGGGCCCGCCGCCAAGTCGGCCTGGCCATCGCCCCCGCTTTCTACCCTTATCTCAATGCCCGACAGAACTTGTTATATGCCGCCCGCAGCCTTGGCCGCGCCATCGCGGCCGACGGCAGCCACCCCGACCGCACCAACCGCCGCGCCGAGATCGACAACCTAATCGAACTGGTCGGACTGGGCGGCGTGAAAAAGCACTTCCAAGCCTACTCGATGGGCATGAAACAGCGCCTTGCTATCGCCCGCGCCCTGCTCGGCCACCCGCGCCTGATCATCCTCGACGAGCCCATGAACGGCCTCGACCCGCGCGGCGTACATGAGCTGCGCGACCTGATCATCCGAACCAACCGCACCTGGCAAACCAGCTTCATCATCTCCTCGCACATGCTGGCCGAGCTCAACCAAGTCGCCACCGACTTCATCTTCCTCGAACAGGGCCGCCTGATCGACTTCATCAGCTCAGACAACCTGCAAAACGGTGCCGAGAGCCTCGAGCAGCACTACCTCGGTCTGGTCGGGGGTAGCGCCAGAACAGGCCCAAGCCAGGCTGCAGCACAACAACCGAACCCCCTTAAAGCCAGAGCCTGTCCGCCCTTCAACTGGCAGGCCAACGCCGACCTCGGTAACCCCAATCCCCTCTACCGGACAGACCCCACGGCACTGGAGCCGCTGGCCGACGGCAGCGCCCAGCCAGAGCAAGCGCCGGCCGGGCCCCTCCCCTCTTACTACGGCAATCAGGTGCAATATGTTTAGGCTGATCCGCGCAGACCTTTTGCGCATCCTCCACAAACCGAGCTTCTTCATCTATTTCGGACTGCTCTTGCTGCTCTATCTGGCGGTCACTTTTGTGCGCCTGAGCAGCCTGGATGCCACGGCTCTGCGCGCCCAGGCAGAAAGTTGGTTTGGCTGGGCGGTGGCCCTTGACGGCATCATGGCTTTCGCCGCCGTCTACACCGACGACCTCAGCGCCCGCCTCACCCCCCAGTTGGCCGGCAGCGGCCTGGCCAGGTATAAGCTGGTGCTGGGCAAGTTCTGCGCTTATGCGCTGCTGGGGCTTTGCATCTTCGCAGTGCAGTGCGCCTGCCTGGCGCTGGTCAGCACCGTCTGCGGCTATCCCCCAAGTCCCGCTGAGGTATTGGACTATCTTCGCTTCGCCTGTAAAGGTTGGGTCATGAGCTGTGGTTTTGCCGCGATTGCCGGCATCTTGGCTTTCGCCACCCAGCGTGCGGTCATCGCCATTGTGGCTTACCTGCTGCTCGGCCTGGGCGTAGTGGGCGGGCTCGTCAACATCGCTCTCGCCAGCGATGTCGCCTCGCAGGTCGCCCCCGGGGCCTCCCAGTTGCTTTTCTCTGAGCTGGCTGAGACCCTGACGGACAGCTCTGTCTGGGCCTCAGGCGGAGGCGCAGACGGGAATGCTTTCCTGCTCAGCCTGGCCGGCGTCCTGCTTTGGATAGCGGCGGCGCTGGCGCTCACCGTACTCTGTTTTAGACGGCGCGAACTCAGCTTCTAAGAGGGCGATGGCTGATTACGGTTTTGTCCAATTCCCGGGGATTGAGGCTCCTTAAGCGTAGATGAGAGGAAAGACTACGATGCGCAAGACTATCCTGATAGTGCTGGCAGTGGTCGCTGCGGCCTTGCTTTGTGCCGGCCTGCTTTGGGCCAAGCAGTACTACGACCAACGTTATCTGTCAAGCGATTATTGGGCCCGGGTACCGATCGACTACCAGGTCGTTCCACGCCAGATCAAGGCCGACAACGGCGAGGACGCCGGGCTCGGGGTGGAGTACCGGCTGAAAGCCTATGACAACAATGGCAAGGCCAAGTCGGTCGAGTTCATCGTCTGGTCAGAGGGCGGCCGCCAACTCCCCAAACCTGGCGACTATCTGTCAGTAAAAGCCAGCGCCACCCTAGTCACCGGCTGGAGCCGAACCACCCCGGCGCAGGTGCCCATGCCCGCCCTCAAGGCCCTAGGCAAATAAAACGCCAATTGGGAAACGCCAATTGGGAAACGCCAATTGGGGAACGCCAATTGGGGACAGGTTTTTTTGGCATTGATGTCAAATGGGTGTCAAATGGGGACAGGTTCTTTTTGGCATTTACTTACAAACAGGCAGGAATGCCAAATGGGGATGCCAAATGGGGACAGGTTCTTTTTGGCATTTACTTACAAACAGGCAGGAATGCCAAATGGTACCTGTCCCCAATTTGGCACTGCCAAAAAGAACCTGTCCCCAATTTGCCCAATTTGGCACCCACTTGACACCCGATTTGGCAGAACCCGCCCAGACCCTATTCGTCTGGCAAGACCAGCAGCACCATTTCGCCTTTAATCGCCGCTGCCTCGGCACGGGCCTGGCGGTGCAGGTGCTTCTCGCGCTGCTTGGCCGAAAGCCGCGCGAGTTCGGCCTCGGCCGCGCCGGCCACCGCCACCAGACCGAAGCTTCGGCGCAGAGCGGTCGCCACCTGATGGGCCGAGCCGTTCAGCACCTGCTCATGCAATTTGGTCAGCTCCCGGCAAAGACAGAGCGGACGCTTCCCCAAGGCCCGCTCGACCAGCTCAAGGCTGTGCAGGATGCGGCGGGGCGACTCATAGAAGGCAAGCGCGGTCTGGCCGTCTGCGAGCAGCGGCCTAAGGCGCTCAAGCTCGGCCAAGAATGCCTGGTCAGCACGGGGCAGGAAACCTCCGAAGTAAAGATGCGGCGCCGCCGTTCCCGAGGCAACATAAGCGCAGGTGAAAGCCGAAGCCCCCGGCAGCACTGCGACCGGCAGGCCGGCCTGGCGCAAAGCCGCCACCAAGGCCTGCCCAGGATCGCTCACCCCCGGCATACCGGCGTCGCTGACAAAGGCGAGTTGGGCACCAGCCGCCACCCGCTCGGCCACCTGGGGCGCAAGTTCGGGCAGACTGCGCTGGTCAGCCCGTTCTAGGGGAACATGAATGTCATAGGCGGCTAGGAGCTTACGAGTGACCCGGGTGTCCTCGGCGTAGATGGTCTCGGCCGTGCGCAGACATTCCAGCACACGCAGGCTGACGTCGCCAAGGTTGCCAATTGGAGTAGCGCAAAGCGAGAGGCAGCCGAAAGCCATGGCGCCAGCTGCGACCGAAGCACCCCCGTCCGTCTTAGAGCGCGCCGAGCTTGGCCGTGACGCGGCCATACTTCACCCCCTCCGGGCTAACCGGGCGTCCGTCAGCCAGGATGTAGGCAGGACAGATCTCCAAAAGCGGCGTCACCACGAAGTCGCGTTCCAGCAGGAGTGGGTGGGGCAAACGCAGCTCGGGGTCCTTCGAACACAAGCCTGGTACGTCGAGAATGTCCAGGTCGAGGCAACGCGCCCCGTTCTTGGGATGGGCGCTGGCGCGTCCGGCCGCCACCTCCATTGCCTGCAGTCGATGCAGCAGGAACCGGGCCCGCTGGAACAGCGACGCTGGCCCAGGCTCTAGCCGGTCTAAGTCGACCTGGACCACAGCGTTAAGAAAGGATGGCTGTTCGATCAAGTAGGCCGGCTCGCTGCAATAGACAGAGCTGGCTTTGAGCGGATGGAGCGCAACGGCCGCCTGGTGCAACAGGGCCGCACTCTCGCCCAGGTTGGAACCCAGGGCCACTAAAACAGGTTCGCTCATCATCTCCTCCGCGTAATCGGGGCGGGTGCGAATAGGCGCCACCGGCCAGGCTGGACGCCTTTCCCCTAGGCCTTCTCTGATGCTTCGGTCAACTCGGCGGCTTGTTCCTCGAGGGCGGCCAAATCGTCATCAGAGAGCTCCTCCGAGCTCTCACCCACGCTCAGGCGGGCCGATATCAGCTCGCGGCTCTCCTCGTCGGGGGCGAAGTCCTCTAGCGGTGGCAGGTCGCCCACCCCCTTGAGGCCGAACTTCTCCAGAAAGCCCCGGGTCGTACCATAAAGCAGGGCGTTACCCGCGTCTTTGCTGTGTCCGACCTCCTTGACCAAGCCTTTGTCGATTAGCGAGGAGAGCACCCCGTCCGAGGAGACGCCGCGGACGCCGCTCACGGTGTTGCGGGTGCAGGGCTGATGGTAGGCCACCACCGCCAAGGTCTCCAGTGCAGCCTGCGACAAGGTCCGGGTGTCCCAGCTTAAGACGTATTTCTCTACCGCCTCATGAGTAGCGGGGTGAGTGTAGAGGCGCCAGCCGCCGGCTACTTCCAATAGCTGGACGCCAGCCTCTCGTTCCTCAAGGTCTCCGGCCAGCTGCCCCAGCGCCGCGTCCACTTCACTGGGCTTGCGCTCAAGCAGGTCGGCCAGGCGGGCGGCACTGACTGGTTCGTCTGAGACGAAGAGCATGGCCTCCAGGGTCTGGGCCAGTTTGGCATCATCTTTTTGCTTTTGTTTGCTCATAACCTATTCACCTCGATCTCGCCCTCAGGGGACTTCTGGATCAAATCGACACTACCGTCGTGGTAGAGCTGCAGGATCGCGAGGAAGCTGACCACCACCTCGGCAGCGTTATCGGCGTCGGCGACAAGCTGTCTGAAAGTCTGATGGGGGCGCTGGGCCAAGACGCGGTCGATGGCGGCGACGCGCTCGGGCAAAGAGATCGGCTCGGCCATGATGTGCTCAGCCTCGAGCAGAAAGACCTGGCGGCGGCTGGCTAGCTCGGCGCAGATCCGGGCCAAGTCGGCGAGGGTGGTGTCGCGCAGGAAGTCGGGCATCAGGCCAGCGAAACGCGGCTCCAAGAAAGCATTGCGCACGTGCAGGCGGCTTTGCGCCTCGTAGCGGGCGCCCATCCAGGCGGCCACGTTCTTGAACTGTTTGTAGGCGATCAGGCGCTCAATCAGAATCTGTTTGGCCTGGTCAGGGCTGAGCTCGTCGAGCTCGTCGTCGTCCGATCCGGCTTCGTCGCGCTGTCCGGCAGCCACAATCGAGCGTGCCTTGATTGAGAGCAGCTGGGCGGCCACCACTAGGAAATCCGAGGCCACGTCCAAATCGAGCTGGCGCATCTTCTCGATGTAGGCCAGGTACTGGTCGGCGATTTGAGAGATACGGATGGCCGCGATGTCCAGCTTCTGCTGCGACACCAGGTGCAGTAGCAAGTCGAAAGGGCCCTCGAACTCGGCGATCTTGATGTTATAAGGCATGCCGATATTCTACCCCGTCTGACCCTGCGCCGGCCCAAGGCAACACGAAGTGCCAAATTGGGGACAGGTACCTTTTGGCAATTCGGGTGCCAAATTGGGGACAGATCTTTTTTGGCAATGCCAAATTGGGGACAGATCTCTTTTGGCAATTCTGCCTACTTGCAAATTGGGGACAGATCTCTTTTGGCAATTCTGCCTATGCCAAAAGGGGACAGGTACCTTTTGGCAATTCGGGTGCCAAATTGTGGGCACTCTCAATCACCCCGACCAAACTTACTCAGGAACAAGCTTATTTGAGGCGGTTTGGAGCGTCCCCGAAGCGAACCTCAGCCCAACCCCTGGGCCTTGCCCGCGCTGTGCTACAATGGGTGTCCGAACCTTGAAAATCAGTTCGATACCATGGACAACCTGCCTGTAGCTAGAGAGTGCTCTGCTAAAAGGCGGAACCCTGGAAAATCCGATCTTCGAGCGCAGTTCGGCTGAACGCTGGGGCGAAGTTACCTATACGGTATCGAGCCACAGTGCGAGGCCGAGATGTGCCGAAAGGCGGATTTTGCACCTGGGGGCGACCGGTTTCGACGTAATAGTCATGTGATCAGGAGCAAGCCGTGGATGGGCAGTCCACGTAAAAGAGGCCCACTGCTAAATATTAATTGGCAACCAAAGAACTTATGCTCTTGCCGCTTAGTTAAGCCGCAAGCACCAAACCCGTCTTGCCTGCGTGGTGGGCACGGTGTCACTTTTAAGCAGGATGCTCCCGAGAAGGTGGGATGTATGTCTCGGACTAAGCCTGAACATCCATGGTCGCGCATGGGTCGTCTGTTGACGTTGCGCGGCTAAGACTTCCAGCAGACTAAGCTTGTAGGGCCTGATCGTGTTGCTACTGCGGACCGGAGTTCGATTCTCCGCGCCTCCACCAATTTTCCACTATCCTATACAAGTCACCCCAGAACAAAGGAAGCAGAACATGACCAGACTCAAGACCTCGGCCTTAGCCGTTATATCCTTACTATTTGTAGCGTTAATCGCCTGCAGCAGCGCTGGCTGCGCAAGCTCTGGAGCGACGGACAGCCAGACATCTGGCAACGTCAGCAAGGCCACTGTGCGCGTCGCCGCCCTCAAAGGCCCCACCGCGATCGGCCTGGCTTCTTTCATTAACCTCGCCAAAACCGACCCTGCCAGCCTGCAGAACAACTATGACTTCAGCATCAGCGGCAGCGCCGACCAGGTACTGCCACAGCTGATCCAAGGGCAAACTGACATCGCCCTGGTACCGGCAAACGCCGCTGCCACCCTCTACAACAAGACCCAGGGCCAGGTCGTGGCCTTAGACGTGAACACCCTAGGAGTGCTTGAAGTGGTCTCCGGCGATGACAGCATCAAGAGCTGGAGCGACCTCAGCGGCATGACCATCTACATGACCGGTAAGGATAGCACGCCTGAATACACCGTGCGCTACCTGCTTAAACAAGCCGGGCTCGCGAACAAGGTCAGCCTTACCTTCGCCAGCGAGCCGACCGAGGCGGTGGCCCGCTTGGAAAAAGACGATAACGCGGTTGCGATCCTACCCGAGCCCTACGCCACCAGCCTGATCAGCCAAGATCCTGCTTTCCACAAGGTGCTTGACCTCAACACCGTCTGGCAGCAGTATGCCCCGGCCGGCTCCGAGATCACTACCGGGGTGACCGTAGTGCGCACGGCCTTTCTCAAAGCCAACCCTGGCGCGGTCACGGAGTTCTTGCAGCAGCAGACGGCCAGCGTCAAGGCGAGCGAGGCCGATACGGCAGAATACGCCCAGTACGTGGTGGACGCTGGCATCGTCGACGACCCCAAGATCGCCCAAGCGGCCATCCCAGATTGTGGCCTGACCTGCCTCACCGGCGCTGACATGGAGGCCGCCTTGGGCCTCTACCTCAAAGTGCTCTATGCCGCCAATCCCACCTCGCTCGGCGGCAAACTGCCCGACGCCGCCTTCTACTACGGCGCCGGAACCAGCGCCTCCTGATCAACCCATGCCAAATTGGGCAAATTGGGGACAGGTCTTTTTTGGCAATGCCAAATTGGGGACAGGTACCGTTTGGCATTTGGCATTCAAATGCCAAAAAGGGGACAGGTTCTTTTTGGCATTTGACATTGCCAAAAGGGGGACAGGTTCTTTTTGGCATTTGCAACAAAACGGGGACACTCTAAATCACCCGGAATGGGCTCGCGCATAAGTAAACCCAACCGGGCGATTTAGAGTGTCCCCTGCTTCATGGGGTAAGCTATAAAGATGAAGAAAACCCTCGTCAAAATCGGCGTCATCGTAGCCTGGCTGGTGATTTGGTGGCTTGTGAGCCTCCTTGTCGCCAGCCCGCTACTTCTGTGCTCGCCTGTTGATGTGGTTATAACACTTCTGGGCGACGTCGGTCGGGCATTTTTCTGGCAAACGCTCTTGACCTCGCTTTGGCACATCCTGTTCGGGTTTCTGACCGGTTTCGTCGTGGGCGGCGCCCTGGCTGGCTTCTCCTTCAAGTTCCGCCCTCTGCGCGAGTTCTTCTCTCCGGCGGTCAGCTTCGTCAAATCGGTGCCCGTGGTCTGCATCATCGTTTTCTTGCTACTCTGGAGCGGTGCGCCCTGGATCAGTTTCTGGGCCGGGGCCCTGGTGGTGCTGCCAATGGCGTTCATTAACTTACTCCAAGCCCTGCCCGGCAGTGACCCACACATGGTCGAGCTGATGCGGGCTTATCGTCTGCCCCGCCGCCGCCGCCTTTTGGCCTACTATTGGCCGGAAGTGGTGTTGCCTTTCGCCAGCGCCGCTGCCCGCCTCGGCATCGGTATGGCCTGGAAAGCCGGGGTCGCTGCCGAGCTGATCAGCCTGCCCACGCACACCATAGGCGAGCAGATTTACCAAGCCAAGATCAGCCTCTCTTGCTCAGACCTCTTGGCCTGGACGGTCGCGATCGTCGCCCTCAGCGTGCTCTGCGAGCGTATACTGGTCTGGCTGCTCGAGCGTAGCGGCCGCTGGAGTTGGCACTTGGCGCTGCCAAAAGCCAACAATCACGCCTCGCCCCCCAAAACAAGCCCAGCGACCCAAACTTCCAGCGGATCCGGCGGCAACACCCCTGCACCCCCCACCACCAGCAAGCCTGCACTTGATTTCAGTCATATCCACATCCAATACGGGGAGCGCGTCATCATCGACGACCTGGCGCTGCAGCTCGCGCCGGGTGCACGTTATGCGCTTGGCCAGCCATCAGGCAGCGGCAAAAGCAGCTTGGTGGCCTGGATCGTGGCCCACACTCAGCAGGGCGCGCCGCGAGTCAGTGCGGTCTTCCAAGAGCAGCGCCTGTTCGAGGGGCGCAGTGCGCTGGAAAACCTGAGGCTTTTCTGCGGCGACATGCTGTCAGAACAGGAAATCGCTAACGGATTGATCGAGCTGCTGCCTGCTGACAGTTTGTCCCGCCCAGTCAGCCAGCTTTCCGGCGGTCAGCGCCGCCGGGTCGAATTAGTACGAGCCCTGCTTGCCTGCTCGCAGCTGGTCGTCTTGGACGAGCCCTTCAGCGGCCTCGATGCCGTGCTCCAGAGCAGGGCCCAGGATTTTGTCAAGCACTACCTGGGTGGACGTAGCCTCCTCATCGCCAGCCCACGCCCAGGGGACTGCCAGCCTTTTAAACCGCAGATGATCGACTTCTGATCCGCTACCCTAGTGGAGGCCAAATCGGGTGCCAAATTGGGGACAGGTCTCTTTTGGCACATGCCAAATCGGGGACAGGTCCTTTTTTGGCACATGCCACCACCCATACGGGGACACTCTAAATCGCCTTGGCCAGCCCCCACCAGGAATACCGCCCCACCAGGGCGCTTATGTTTTTCTTAAGGAAAAAGTAAGAAGAAATTAAGATCGTCCGATTATAAAAGAATCCGGTCCCATGTGCCCAGATGTGTGGGTTTGCCTCTTTTGTTTTACCCGGGAGTAATCCTGTTCCCCAAGATTTAATCCCGGGGGACACTCTAAACGGCCTTGGGCAGCTTCACGTATTCGTTAGCAGTAGTGAGGTCGTTTAGAGTATCCCCGGGATGCGCATGGGCTTAGTAACAATGCTAGAGCTAGCGGTCAGAGTGCTTGCGACCCTAGTCGAGGCAGCGCGAACAGCCACCAACATCTGGCAGTTATGCCAGGATAAGCGAAAACGCCGGCGCTAGCCGACGTTTTCAAATAATCCCTAGGCATACCCACCGTCTGATACGGTGCGTGGAGCCTTTTGTTATTGTACCCGAAAGTCCTTTGGAGGAGCTTCATGTCCTACCTTGTGACCAGCGTAACACTCGCCCTGCTTGCCGCCATCAGCTTGATCGACTGGCGCAGGCGCATCATCCCCAACCGTCTGCTGCTCGCATTCGCCGCCGTGGCACTCTTTGATATAGCTTTCTTAGTACTGAGCGGCAGCTCCTGGCAGGATCTAATCCTTGACCGTCTACTTGGCAGCGTCTTGATCGCTACGCCTCTGTTTGCATTGACACTGTGGCGGCCTGTTTCTTTTGGTATGGGGGACGTCAAACTCGTCGCCGCCGCTGGTTTCTCGCTCGGCACCGCCGGCAATTGCGTAGCTTTCGCCATTGCTTGTCTCCTCGGCAGTTTCTATGGACTCATCCTGTTGTTTCGCCGACGCGGCCGCAAAGCCACTTTCGCTTTCGGCCCCGCCCTCTGCTTCGGCATCGGTCTCGTCAACGTTTGGAGCCTCCTATGATTTGAAAGAAACGCTTTTTAACTCCGGGATGCCAAAAGAGGGACAGGTTCTTTTTGGCAATTGCCAAATTGGGGACAGGTTCTTTTTGGCATCACGAATGCCAAATTGGGGACAGGTCTCTTTTGGCAAAATGACATTTCTTTGGCAACATTAGAACGAAAGGATTAACCATGCCAAGAGCAGCTCGCCGTCATAGCACGTTCAATCTCTACCACGTAATGATTCGCGGAGTGAGCCGACAGCTCCTATTCGAGGATCATTCTGATTATGGCCATTTCATGAAGACATTGGAGCGCTTCAAGGAGCAATGCGCTTTCAATCTGTACGCATTTTGCCTGATGGACAATCACGTGCATCTGCTCATAAAGGCCAATCAGGAATCAATTGGCGCGACCTTGCAGCGTTTGGAGGTCAGTTATAGCCATTACTTCAACCAAAAGTATCAACGCTGTGGGCATCTTTTTGAAAGCCGCTTCAAAAGTGAGCCGGTCGAGACGCTTGCGTACTTTCTCGCGCTTCTGCGGTACATTCACTTGAACCCAGTCAAAGCTGGCCTATGCAGGAAACCAGCGGATTATATTTTCAGTAGCTATCGTGCCTATCTTAAGCAAAATCCGACCAAAATCGTAGACCGCAATTTTGTTTCTGAACAGTTCGCTGGAGTTGAAGATTTTGCGAGTTTCCACGAAAACGCAGATGCTGAAAACGTGCCCAGCACCCTGGGAAAACATCGAAATATGTTCTCTGATCAAGAAGTTTTGCAGCGCCTCAAGTCGCTAAGCGGATGCCAGAGCATGAGCGAATTACAGAGACTTGAGAAATCGCGTTGTATGAAAAGCTTGAGAGTCCTGCGACAAGAGAAAGTGAGCATCACCCAACTCGCAAGAGTAACCGGCATTAGCTACAACACAATTCGCCGTAACACCTAATGCCAAATCGGGGACAGGTACCGTTTGGCATGTCAGGTGCCAAACGGTACCTGTCCCCGATTTGGCAATTCCGTTTGGCATGTCAGGTGCCAAACGGTACCTGTCCCCGATTTGGCAATTCCGTTTGGCATGTCAGGTGCCAAACGGTACCTGTCCCCTTTTGGCAATTCCAGGTGCCAAAAATGACCTGTCCCCTTTTGGCAATTCCCTTTTGGCAATTTAAAGCAGGGGAAAGAGTAGACCTGTGAGGTTGCCGGCAGTAGCATCGAGGTAGATACTAACAGGGTTGAAGCTCAAAACATAGGGCAGGGCGAACATCAGCACCATCAGGATGGGCAGGGCGTAGCGCTCTACTTTATAGTAGTAAGGCAAGGCCCGCCGAGGCAAGAAAACCGCCAGCACGCTGGAGCCATCTAAAGGCGGAATCGGAATGATATTGAAAAAGAGCAAAATCAGATTGATGTAGGCATACACATACATCAGCTCCTGCGCCCAAAAAGGCGCAGCAACGATGCAGAAGAAGTTGCCCAGCAAGGCCGCTGCCAGGGCCTGGAGGAGGTTGGCGGCAGGGCCAGCCAGACCAACCATGAGCTCACCTCGGCGCAGGTTCTTGAAATAGGCCGGGTTGTAAGGTACCGGTTTGGCATAGCCGAAGACCGGGCCCCCCAGGAAAAGTAGGCCCAAGGGCAGGATCACGGTACCGAAAGGATCGATGTGTTTGAGGGGGTTGAGGGTGAGGCGCCCGGCGCGCTTAGCGGTAGGGTCGCCCAGCTTGTGCGCCACCCAGCCATGGGCCAGTTCGTGCAGAACCATGGCCGGAATAAAACAGACCAGAGTGAGCAGCGAATAGAGGAACTGTTGGCTCATATCCTCATTGTACCCAGACTCTGATGATCCTGTACCGGTGCGACACTCGTCATGCCAAAAAAAGCCAAAAAGAACCTGTCCCTAATTTGGCACCCGAATTGCCAAAAAGAACCTGTCCCCTTTTGGCACCCGAATTGCCAAAAATGACCTGTCCCCTTTTGGCATCTATTTAAGGGCGGCTTCGATGGTGGCGCCTAAGCTGAGCCACTCGTCCTCGTTTTGCTCCATCTGCTTCTTCAGCTCGTTGTATTCCTGGAGGACGTCCTGGAAACGGTCGGGGTCCTGGTAGAGCTCTTGGCTAGCCAGCTGGGCTTCAAGCTCTTTCAAGCGGGGCCGCTTCTCAGCAAACCAGGCATCGACCTCTTCGAGGCGGGCACGCTCGCCCTTGACCGCGCTGTAGGCGGCGTTGCGCGCCTCGGCTTCTGCCCGTTTCTGGGCTTTGGTTTTCTTCTTGGTCTGTCCGGCGCTTCCGCCGTCTGCTCCACCGAGCGCCGCCGCCACCGCGTCCACCGCCGTATCCAGACTCTGGTCAGCCAGATCAAGCTCGGTCTTGCGCCGATAATAGGCATAGTCGCCCTTGAAAACGGTGGCCTGTCCATCCTTGACCTCGATCACCTTGGTGGCCACGTCGTTGATCAACTGCTCGTCGTGGCTGATCAGCACGATCGTCCCGGAGAACTTCTGCAGCGCCGCCGTCAGCACGTCGATAGCCTCGATGTCGAGATGGTTGGTGGGCTCGTCCAAACACAGCAGGCAAGCCGGCCGGGCCAGCATCTTGGCCAGGGCCAGGCGGGCTTTCTCGCCGCCCGAGAGCACGCTGACTTTCTTGTCAAAATCATCCTCAGAAAAAAGAAAGGCCCCGCCCAGCGACATCACCTGGGTGCGCGTCCAGCCCGGGGTGACCGACTCGATCTCCTGGTAGACGGTGTTGCGCGCGTCCAGCTCGTCCAGCTGGTGCTGGGCATAATAGGCGATGTCGACGTGCTCGCCCAGCTTGATCTTACCGCCAGAGGGACGCTCCACCCCGGCCAACATCTTGAGCAAGGTCGACTTACCAGCACCGTTGGGTCCGACCAGGGCAATCTTGTCGCCCCGGTAGAGATTGAAAGTAAGCTCATGCTCCTCGTCGTAGACGGCTTTCTTGCCGTAGGACTTGGTCACATTCTTCAGCTTGGCCACCGCGTCAGAGGAGCGTGGTGGCTGGACGAATTCAAAATGCACCGACTTGGTGCCATGCGGGGGCTTAAGGCGCTCGATCTTCTCCAGCTTCTTCACCCGGTCCTGCACCTGACGGGCCTTGGTCGCCTTGTAGCGGAACTTCTCGATGAACTCCTGGGCGCGCTTGATCTCGGCCTGCTGGGCGGTGTAGGCCTTGAGCTTGCGCTCGTTGAGGTCGGCCAGCTCGCGCTTGAACTTGGCGTAATTGCCGGCGAAGCGCTGGACTTGCTGGTCGGCGAGGTACAAGACGTTATTGACCACATGGTCGAGGAAAGCCCGGTCGTGGCTGATCACCAGCACAGCACCTTGCCAGTCCTGGAGGTAACCCTCGAGCCACTTGACGCTCTCGAGGTCGAGGTGGTTGGTGGGCTCGTCGAGCAGGAGCAGGTCCGGCGTCTCGAAAAGAAGCTTGGCCAACCCCGCCCGCACCCGCCAGCCACCGGAGAACTGGTTGGGCGGGCGATCTAGGTCGGCCTCGTGAAAGCCCAGCCCGAAGAGGATCTTCTTAGCCTTGGGCTCGAGGTTGTAGCCATCGGCGTGCTCGAACTTACCAGTCAGCTTAGCGTAGCGGTCGGCGGCGGCCTGGGCCAGCTCTTGGTCGGCGTCGGCCATCTGGCTGGCCAGGCCGTCGATCTCGGCCTTCAAATCAAGTAGCGGCTGGGCCCCGGAGAGTACCTCCTCGAGCAGGCTGGCATGGCTGAACTGCTCGATTTCGCTTTGGGTGAGATAGCTCATGGTCAGGCCCTTGGTCTTGGCCACTCGTCCCTCATCCGGAGTGAGCCGCCCGGCCAGGATCTCGAAGAGGGTGGTCTTACCCATGCCGTTGGCGCCGATCAGGGCCATGCGATCGCCCTCGTTGACCAGGAAATCGACCCCAGAGAACAAGGTGCGCGCACCGAAAGCCTTAGCAATATGTTGTGCCTGTAATAACATGTTCCCCTCTCGTCCTCACCTTCATGTGCATACGGGAACGCTTAAATGCCTAAGCACTTAAGCGTCCCCGTAAAGCCTGATAGTCGCCAGCGGGCCAGCACTGGAGGTCGGTGGCGCTGGCGCAAAACTTTAGTTACGGTAGACCACCCGGCCCGGCGCCGAAGCGCTGGGCGCGGCCACGATCTGGCCGATCCGGTAGGCTTGGCTGGGAGGCAGGCCTTGGTCTGACTGTTTGTAGCCGTCGAGCAGGGCCAGGGCGGCTTCTGCCGCCTCCGGCGCCAGCACTAGGGCCATACCGATACCCATGTTGAAAGTCGCGAGCATCTCTGCCCCGCTGAGCTCGGCACGCCCCGCCAGCTCTGACATCAGCGGCGGCACCGGCCAACTGCCCAGCTCGAGCTGGGCATCAAGGCCAGCCGGCAGAGCGCGGTCGAGGTTGTTCGTGATGCCACCCCCAGTGATATGGGCGGCGGCGTGGAGGCCAGCGCTCGCCTTAAACGCCGCAAGCACGGCCAGCAGCGGCTCGACGTACATCAAGGTCGGGGCAAGCAGCTCGGCGCTGGGCTCAAAGACCTTGCGAACCAGCGAATAGCCGTTGGAATGAAAACCACTAGAGGCCAGCCCCAGGATCACATCGCCCTCATGCACCCGCTCGGGCCCGATCATCTGCGGCGCGTCCACCACCCCCACGCAAAAACCCGAGAGGTCAAAGCTACCCGCTGGCATCACCCCAGGATGCTCGGCGGTCTCGCCGCCGATCAGGGCACAGCCGGCCTGGCGGCAACCGCGGGCGATGCCCTCGACCACGGTCTCGAGGAAAGCCGGCTCAAGGCGCTCCAAAGCCACATAGTCGAGGAAAAAGAGAGGGCGGGCGCCACAGGTCACGATGTCGTTGGCGCACATAGCCACCAAGTCGATGCCGACCGTGTCGAATTTGCCCAGAGCGCGGGCCAGCTCCAGCTTGGTGCCGACCCCGTCGGTACCGCTGACCAAGAGGGGGCGCTCCATTTGGGACAGCGCACTGACGTCGAAGAGACCGCCGAAGCCGCCCAGGCCGCCCACTACCTCGGGCCGGCGGGTGGACTCCACTGCCGCCTTGATCGCCTCGACTGCCGCGCTACCGGCCGCGATATCCACACCGGCGTCTTTATACGTGATTTTTGACATAGGGTCTTATTGTAGCACCTCCCTGTAATGCCAAATTAGGGACAGGTCTCTTTTGGCATTTAATGCCAAATCGGGGACAGGTACCGTTTGGCATTCCGTTTGGCATTTCCAAAATGGGTGCCAAATTGGGGACAGGTCATTTTTGGCATTTAAAACATCCCCGTTAGATACTCATTCGTCACTACGCCAAGTGAGATAGGCCCAGCGGATCAGGCGCTTGCCGCCAGAAGCATCCGGGTCGGGCTTCCAGGAGTCAAGGTAGCGAAGCTCGGGGTGGCGCCCAGCGGTGATCAGGATATTCAGCCCAAAAACATAGTCCGGCAGATAAGGCAGCCCGTCGACTTCTTCACCTAAGCATCGACAGCGGCGTGGGCCGTTCTCGGTAGCCATGGTGATAGCCACCCGGTGGCGCGCCACCGTGTCGAGCCGACGCAGGGATCCGGCCAGGTCATGCATCATGGTCGAACGCGAGGCCAAGGCGACGTCGACGCAGTTGGGGGCAAGACCGGCCGCCGCCCAGTCGTCTTCCCAGGCAAGCTGCTTGGTGGTAAGTGTCTTCAGGCCCTCCTCGACCACCCGCTGCTCGACCGCCGCAAGCATCGCCGGTGAGAAGTCGATGGCGATTACCTGGTGGCCGGCCCGGGCCAGAGGCAGGGCCAGGTTACCGGCGCCACAGCCAAAGTCGAGCAGGCTCTCACCGGGCGCGGCAGCCAGCAACTCGAGGAATTGAGTAGTGTAGTCCGACTCCTGTCCCGGCGCACTCTTGGGCGCGAAGCCAGCTGCCCGACCGTCCCAATAGGACGCGTCATCCGGACGGGCCCGCCGCCGGTCACGCTCGAGCCAGGCCACGCCCCAGTCGAGACACCAGGGCGTGGACGATGAATGAGATGTTTTCGTAGCCATAACCCTATTATGCCAAATTGGGCAAATTGGGGACAAGTACCTTTTGGCATACCTTTTGGCATATTATGCCAAATTGGGGACAGGTCATTTTTGGCATTATTTTTGGCATTCTTTTTGGCATTCCACATTTGATACCAATTCTGTTTTGGATAGATTTATCAAGGGGAAGTTTTATTTGGCACCCCGTGGATGCAACAGATGATAGGCTAAAATAACTGGAAAGGTCCCATGCACCGTATCAGACGGTGGGTATGCCTCGGATAAGGTTAGAAAACGTCGGCTAATGCCGGCGTTTTCGCTTATCCTGGCATAACTGCCAGATGCTGGTGGCTGTTCGCGCCGCCTTGACTAGGGTCGCAAGTACTCTGACCGCTAGCTCTAGCATTGT
>JAISGO010000051.1 GCA_031263025.1 Coriobacteriales bacterium | reverse complement strand
CTACCTCGGCGCTGCGGATGATGGCCCCGAAGTTGCCAACGTCGGTGATGTGGTCGAGGATGATGACTAGGGCGGTGTCAGGTAGGTCCTGTAAGAGGAAGGGGAGTTCGCTATAGACGAAATGGTGGCCAAGCTCGGCCGAGCGGGGGGCGGCCTTCAAGTGCAGCTTGGTTTTGTCGGGGAGCTCGGAGGGATCTTTACGGGCCGGTGTGGCGAGCTTGCGGCGGCGTGGTTTACCCTGCCCTTGGCCCTTGTGGCGCTGTTTCTTATAAGGGTTCAAGGCGGGATCCTTGGGCGGTGTCCTTGATACCCAGGCCTAGTTCAGCCAAGCGGTCGCGGATGCGGTCGGCCAGTTCGAAGTCCTTGTCGGCGCGCGCTGCAGCGCGTCGTTCGAGTAGGAGCTCGACCGCCTCGGCTGCGATGTCGCCGGGGTAGCCGGTAAGCTCGGCAGCCAGCGGTACTACTGCAGGTGAGTAGGCGTCCTCGGCGCTAGAGCGCAAATCGATGCCAAGCACTCCAAGCAGCTCGAGCAGGGTGTCAACGGCCTCGCCCGAGCCCTCGGACTTGTTGAGGGCGCCAATCAAATCATAGAGCGCAGCCAATGCCTGGGCGGTGTTGAAGTCATCATCCATGGCCTCCTGGAAGGCTTGGCGGGCGGTCGCGCAAGCCGCGTGCAGGTCGGCTTGGCCGCCTTTCCATTCGGCGTTGCGTAGGGCTTCCCGGATGCGGGCAAGGGCCGCCTTGGCCTCGTCGAGGCGGGCCGGGGAATAATCGAAGGGGGAGCGGTAGTGGGTCTGTAGCATGAGCAGGCGGAGGGCTTGTGGGTTGACTATTTGTAGCACATCCTTGAGCAGGAGGTAGTTGCCCTCGCTTTTGGACATCTTGGCCTGATCAATGGTGAGCATGCCGCTGTGCAGCCAGTAGTGAGCGAACTCTCGGTCGCCGCAGCATTCGGCCTGGGCGATCTCGTTTTCGTGGTGGGGAAAGATCAAGTCATTGCCGCCGGCATGGATATCAAAGGGCAGCCCCAGGTACTTAGCGGCCATGGTCGAGCATTCCAGATGCCAGCCCGGCCGCCCTTGGCCCCAGGGGGAGTCCCAGGCCGGCTCGCCCGGCTTGGCCGCCTTCCAGACCGCGAAATCGAGCGGATCGTGCTTGGCTACGTCCACTTCGATGCGAGCACCGCTTTTGAGTTGGTCGATGTCACGGTGGGAAAGCTTGCCGTAGTCGGGGTCGGAGCGCACGTCGAAGTAGACACTGCCCTCGAGCTCATAGGCATGGCCGGATTCGACCAGGCATGAGGCTAGCTTGATCATCTCCTCGATCTCGGCGGTGGCATGGGGCTGGATATCCGGGGCGAGCACGCCGAGCGCCTCCATTACCTGGCGGTAGGCGGCGTCGTAGTCGGCTGCGAGCTCGGCCGGCGCCATCCCGGCGGTCTTTGCCCGGTCGATGATCTTGTCGTCGACGTCGGTGATGTTCTGCACGAAAGTCACCTGGTAGCCGCGCCAAATCAGGTAGCGGCGCACTACATCGAAGACGATGAAGGTGCGGGCGTTGCCGATATGGATGTCATTGTAGACGGTGGGGCCGCAGAGGTAGAACCCGACCTGCCCTGGCTTGGCTGGCTTGAATTCTTCCTTGCTCCGGGTGAGGGTGTTATAAAGTCTCAACATGAACCTATTCTAGCTTGTCCTTGGGAGCTTGCACGAAGCATTGGTTTTGAACAGACGGGTGCTTTGCATATCCAAACATTGTACGGTGTGCACTGGGACCAGGGGAGGTGAATGCGAGTTCCGCAGCCGCGCATCGTCTTCCGACATAGTCAAGGCAGCTGCGACGAGGACTGTCTGAGCAGGCACCTTCCCTGATCCCAGTGCCCCTCTCCCCAGATCAACATCATCAAACTACAATAGGGCAAACAGAAGAAAGGCGGTAAGACGTGGCAGATTCCACTAAGACACAACTCGATCCTAAGGCTTTGCTCGCCCCCTGTCCGGACGCCATCATCGCCAGCTATGACAGCGAAGGCAAGGCCAATGCGATGGCCGCCGCCTGGTGTGGGGTGGCTGCCTCTGGCCCGGAGCAGATCGCGGTGGGCATTCGCCCCTCCCGCTACAGCATCGGGGGAATCAAACAGCGCGGCTGCTTCACCCTCAACCTCCCCTCTGCCAAGTTCGTCAAGGAAGCCGACCTCTTCGGCATGGCTTCTGGCCGCAAGATCAACAAGTTCGCCGCCACTGGTTTGACTCCCCTACGCTCCGAGGTGGTCGACGCCCCCTATATCAAGGAGTTCCCCTACAGCATGTCTTGCAGCGTCACCCATACGGTCGACCTGGGTGCCCACATTCTCTTCGTCGCCGAGGTCAAAGAGGTCTTAGCCGACTCTAGTTGTCTCGATGCCGAGGGCAAGCTCAACTGGCGCAAAGCTGATATCATCGGCTATGACACTTCGACCAAGGAATACTTCCGCTTTGGCGAAGTGGTCGGCCAGGGCTGGCAGGCGGGCAAGGCTTTCCTTAAAGCCTAAGTCGCTGGCGCTTGAGATCAGCCGTTTCCGGCCGCTCTTGACGGGCATGGGCTCGGACGCCTAGTCCGAAAATTCTCACTTGCACTTAGTTAATGAATTAGGTTATACTTAGAGGTTGCGTTTATTTCGGTTGACTAATTTTATAGGAGGACTTTACCTTGGTAAAAGCCAGTAATTCTAAAACTAGCAAATTATACCGAGAGCGCAAAAGTTTCGCCAAGATTCCAGAAGTAATGGATTTCCCCAATTTGATTGCCGTGCAAACGGAGTCATACCTGCGTTTCCTGCGCGAGGGCATCCGCGAGGCTTTTGACAGCATCTCCCCGATTGAGAGCGAGCTGAAAGGGCTGGCGGTGGATTTCGGTGAGTTCCGCTTAGAACTCCCGCCTGACGCCGAGCTACCTGAGGACATACCCCAGGCCGCGATCCAGGACATCGAGGCCAAGAAGGCCAAGATGAAGCGGGAGCATAAGGGCCAGAAAGCAATCAAGGCCGCCGAGCTCTGGAGCGAGGAGATGTGCCGGGAGAAGGGCCAGACCTACCAGTGCCAGCTCTTCGCCATGGTGCGTCTAGTCGACCAGAACACCGGCGTGGTCCAAGAAGAAGAAGCCTTCATCGCCGATCTGCCCTACATGACCCCACGGGCCAGCTTCATCATCAACGGCACCGAGCGGGTGATCGTCTCCCAGCTGGTGCGCGCCCCCGGCGTCTACTTCGACAGCGAACCGGACAAGCAGAACCCCGCCAAGATCCTCTTCAAGAACAAGTTCATCCCCACTCGCGGTGCCTGGCTCGAGTACATGACTGACAAAAACGACATCCTCTATGCCTCGATTGACAAGAAACGCAAGTTCCCCATCACCCAGTTCCTCAAGGCCATGGACTATGTCAAGTCCAACCAAGAGATCATTGACCTCTTCGACAACCACCCCCTGATTCGCAATACCATCGAGCATGACCCCTCGCTTGACCGCAACGAGGCGTTGCTCGAGGTCTACAAGCGCCTGCGCCCTGGTGAGATGGCCACCCCCGACGCCGCTGCCTCCTACCTCGCCCGCCTCTATAAGAATGACCAGACCTACTACTTGGCCGACGTCGGCCGCTACAAGATCAACAAGAAACTCGGCCTAGATCCAGCCAAGGATATCACCGTCCTTGACCAAGAGGACATCATCGAGTCGGTCCGCTACCTGCTTGGCCTCTATGACGGGGCGGAGGGCTTCAAGATCGACGACATCGACCACTTCGGCAACCGCCGTATCCGTACCGTCGGTGAGCTGGTGCAAAACCAATTCCGGATGGCCTTGGTGCAGGTGCAGCGCGCGGTCCAGGATCGCCTCTCCACTCAGGAGCTGTCCGAGCTGGCGCCGCACTCCATCGTCAACGCGCGGCCGATCAACGCTACCATCAAGAAGTTCTTCGCCACCTCACAGCATTCCCAGTTCATGGATCAACAGAACCCCGCCACCAGTATCACCCATAAACGCCGCCTCTCCGCGATCGGCCCGGGTGGCCTCTCGCGTGAGCGGGCCGGGGTCGACGTGCGCGACGTGCACACCTCGCACTATGGCCGGATGTGCCCGATCGAGACTCCCGAAGGCCCCAACATCGGTCTGATCGGCTCACTTGCTACCTTTGCCCGGATCAACCGCTACGGTTTCGTCGAAACCCCCTACCGCAAGGTGAGCAAGGGCAAGGTCACCGACGAGATCGAGTATATGACCGCCGACGAGGAGGAGAACTACACCATCGCCCAGGCCAATGACCTCTTTGATCAGAAGACCCGGGAGTTCATGGAGCATGATCCCAAGACCGGCGCCCTGACCCGGGCCGAGCGGGTGCTCTGCCGGGTACGTGACTCACATGGCAACTTCGGCGAGCCCGGCGAGGTGCCACCGGCCGAGGTCAACTACATGGACGTCTCACCGCGCCAGATGGTCTCGGTGGCGACCGCGCTGATTCCCTTCCTCGAGCACGATGACGCCAACCGCGCCCTAATGGGCTCCAACATGCAACGCCAAGCGGTACCGCTGCTCCATCCTCATGCCCCCTATGTCGGCACCGGCGTCGAACACCGTATCGTGGTCGACGGCGGTGACGTGATCTTGGTCAAGCATCCTGGCACGGTCAAATACGTCCAGGCCGACAAGGTAGTCGTGAAGACCCGCCAGGGCGAAGACGAATACCATATCCCTAAGTTCCAACGTTCCAACCAGTCCGGCTGCTTCAACCACCATCCGATCGTGGCGGTGGGGGACAAAGTAGCCGCCGGCGACCCCCTGGCTGACTGCCAAGCCTGTGATAAGTCCGAGCTGGCCTTAGGCCAGAATCTGACGGTGGCCTACATGCCCTGGGAGGGCTACAACTACGAGGACGCCATCATCTTGTCCGAACGGATCGTCTCCGAGGATCTGCTCACCTCCATCCACATCTCCGAATACGAGGTCGAGACCCGCGACACCAAGCTGGGCGAGGAGGAGATCACCCGCGAGATTCCCAATGTCTCCGATACCGAGATCGCCGACCTCGACGAGGAGGGCATCATCCGGATCGGCGCCCACGTCGACGCCGGTGACATCCTAGTCGGGAAGGTCACCCCTAAGGGTGAGACCGAGCTGACCGCCGAGGAGCGCCTCTTGCGCGCCATCTTCGGTGAGAAGGCCCGCGAGGTGCGCGACACCTCCCTGCGGGTACCTCATGGTAGCGGCGGTTGGGTGATCGACATCCTGCGCTTCTCGCGTGACGCCGGTGACGAGCTACCACCCGGGGTCAACGAGCTAGTGCGCATCTATTTGGCCCAGAAACGCAAGATCCAGCCCGGCGACAAGCTTTCCGGCCGCCATGGCAACAAGGGCGTGATCTCCCGGGTGCTACCGATCGAGGACATGCCCTACATGGCTGACGGTACTCCCATCGACATCATCCTCAATCCTTTGGGAGTGCCCTCGCGTATGAACGTCGGACAGCTGCTCGAGACCCATCTGGGTTGGGCGGCCAAGATCGGCTGGCACGACGATGGATCGCTTTGTGATGATTCGGTCTATGTCTCCACGCCGGTCTTTGACGGTGCCACCGAAGAGGAGATTTCCGGCGCCATCAGCAAGGCCAATGACAACCTGGTGGCCAAGACCCGCGCCCGTTTGGGCGGTTATACCCGTGAGGAGTTCATTCCCCAACTTGACAGCTATGGCAAGACCGAGCTCTTCGACGGACGTACCGGTGAGAAGTTCCGCGAACCGATCACGGTCGGCCAGAACTACATCCTCAAACTCGGCCATCTGGTCGACGACAAGATCCACGCTCGCTCTACCGGCCCCTACTCGATGATCACCCAGCAACCGCTGGGCGGTAAGGCCCAGTTCGGCGGCCAGCGTTTCGGTGAGATGGAGGTGTGGGCGCTCTATGCTTATGGCGCCGCCAACGTCTTGCAGGAGATGCTCACGGTCAAATCCGACGACATCAACGGCCGTCTGGCCACCTACGAGCATATCGTCAAGGGCGAGAACGTGCCACCGGCCGAGATTCCCGAGTCCTTCAAGGTCTTGATTAAGGAAATGCGCGCGCTTGCCCTCAATGTCGAAGTGCATAACAGTAAGCCCAAACGCCTTACCCATCGCTTGGGCGAGGATGGTGGCGATACCATCGAGTCCCTGCTACGGGGGCGTGATGAGCAGGAGCGCAGTGAAGACGATGCAATGTCTGAGATCGCCCAGGCCCTCAAGGCCCTAGACGACGGTGTCGAACAACCGGTCGTAGACCTTCTGATTGACGATGCAGCCGAGGCGGAACAAGTCGTCCCCGACCTTGAGCAAGAGGGTGGGACCGGGGTTGCAGAAACGACCGCTGACCAAGGAAGCGAGGAATAGCCGTGGGCGAATTCGACGTCAACAATTTTGACTATATGAGCATCAAGCTGGCCTCGGCGGATGATATCCGTTCTTGGTCGCATGGTGAGGTGAAGAAACCCGAGACGATTAACTACCGTACCCTCAAGCCAGAGAAGGAGGGGCTCTTCTGTCAGAAGATCTTCGGCCCGATTAAGGACTGGGAGTGCGAATGCGGCAAGTATAAACGCATTCGCTTTAAGGGTGTGGTCTGCGAACGCTGCGGTGTGGAGGTGACCAAGTCCGAGGTGCGCCGTGAGCGCATGGGGCACATCGAGTTGGCCTGTCCGGTGAGCCATATCTGGTATTTCAAGGGCACCCCTTCACGTCTTGGCTACCTGCTCGACCTCTCGGTCAAAGACCTCGAGAAGGTACTTTATTACGCGAGTGCCATCATCACTTCGGTCAACTCCGAGGCAATCGACCAGGACAAGGAAGAGCTCAAAGAAGAGCTCCAAGCCGACTTCGAGGACATGGACGCCGAGCTCGCCCACGCTATCGAGGCGACCGAGCGCCTTTCCACCACCGCTATCGACGATGCTGAGTTCGGTGAAGACGAAGACGCTGAAGAGCGCATGACTCCGGAGCAGGTGGCAGCCGAGATCGACGACCTCAAAGATGAGTTCGCCGAGCGCAAGCTCCTACGCGAGGACGCTCTGAATGAGCTGTTCAAGCTTAAGACCATGCAGCTGGTGCCGGATGAGTCGCTCTACCGCGAGATGATGCTCTACTACTCGCAGTACTTCAGCGGCGGCATGGGTGCCGAGGCGGTGCGCGACCTGCTTTCCGACCTTGACCTGGTCAAGATGGACGACGAATTGCGTGAGACCATCAAGACCAGTAAGGGCCAGAAGCACCAGAAAGCGGTTAAGCGCCTTAAGGTGGTTGAGGCTTTCCTCAAATCCGGCCAGCGTCCGACCGACATGATCTTAGATGTGATCCCGGTGCTGCCGCCTGATCTACGCCCGATGGTGCAGCTGGACGGTGGGCGTTTTGCCACCTCTGACCTGAACGACCTCTACCGCCGGGTGATCAACCGCAACAACCGCCTCAAGCGCCTGCTTGAGGTAGGGGCGCCGGACATCATCGTCAACAATGAGAAACGCATGCTGCAGGAGGCAGTGGACAGCCTCTTCGATAACGGGCGGCGCGGCCGCCCAGTCAACGGCTCCGGCGACCGGCCGCTGAAGTCGCTTTCTGACATGCTCAAGGGCAAGCAGGGGCGCTTCCGCCAGAACCTCCTGGGCAAGCGGGTTGACTATTCCGGACGTTCGGTGATCTGTGTTGGCCCCAACCTCAAACTGCACCAGTGCGGCTTCCCCAAGCTGATGGCGCTGGAGCTGTTCAAGCCTTTCGTAATCAAGCGCCTGGTCGAACTAGAGCTCGCCCAAAACGCCAAACAGGCCCGCAAGATGGTGGACAAGGCCGATAACGACGAGGTCTGGGACGTGCTCGAAGAAGTTATTAAGGAGCACCCGGTACTGCTCAACCGCGCACCGACCCTGCATCGTTTGGGTATTCAGGCTTTCGAGCCGGTCTTGATCGAAGGTAAGGCAATTCGTCTGCACCCCCTGGTCTGCACCGCTTTTAACGCCGACTTCGACGGCGACCAAATGGCCGTGCATGTCCCGCTTTCCAATGAGGCCCAGGCCGAGGCGCGGGTACTGATGTTGTCCTCCAATAACATCAAGTCCCCGGCCCATGGCAAGCCCCTCACCGTGCCCACCCAGGACATGGTGATCGGCATGTACTATTTGACCACCGCGCGCGACGGCTTCCCCGGCGAGGGACATGTCTTCATCAACTTCGCCGATGCCCTCAATGCTTACGACGCCGACCGCAACAACGAGCTCAAACCCGACGTCGACCTGCAGGCCAAGATCTGGGCCCGGCTCCAGTACGACACCGCGATAGCGAACGGGCGCGGCGACAATGGCCGCTATACGGTGGAGGAGCACAAGGCCGGCGAGCGCATCGAAACCACGGTCGGGCGCATCCTCTTCAACAGCGTACTGCCGGCCGACCATGAGTTCATCAATTATCCCTTAAAGAAATCCGAGATCGCCTACTTGGTGGAGGACTGTGCCAACCGTTATGGCACCACCCAGATGGAGGAGATCCTCGACGGCATCAAGTCAATCGGCTACCATTACGCGACCAGGGCCGGGATCAGCGTCAGCATCTTCGACGCCTCGATTCCTCCCACCAAGGAAGCCTTGCTTGAGGACGCCGACAAAGAGGCGGCCGAGGTCGAGGACCAGTACGAGATGGGCCTGATCAGTGAGGCTGAGCGCCATCGCTCCCTGATCGACGTCTGGACCGCCGCCAACGACAAGGTCGGCGATGCGATGGCGGCTGGTTTTGATAAGTTCAATCCCATCTACATGATGGCTGACTCCGGGGCCCGTGGTAATATCAAGCAGATCCGCCAGCTGGCTGGTATGCGCGGCCTGATGAGCGACCCCAAGGGCGAGATCATCGACCGCCCGATCAAGGCCAACTTCCGTGAGGGCCTGTCGGTGCTGGAGTACTTCATCTCTACCCATGGCGCCCGTAAGGGCCTGGCCGATACCGCTTTAAAGACCGCCCAAGCTGGCTATCTTACCCGTAAGCTGGTCGATGTCGCCCAGGATCAGATCATCCGCGAAGTCGACTGTGGCTCCGAGGACGGCATCGACTTCGATATCGTGATGCCCAACGGCTCGGTCCAACACAACCTGGTCGGCAGGTGCTTGCTTGAGCCGGTGGTCGACCCCAAGACCGGCGAGGTCTTGCTTGACGCAGGCGAATACATCAGCTCGGACGACCAGCTTGAGGCCTGGGCCAAGCAGGGCGTGGTGTCGGTCAAGACCCGTACCATCATGACCTGTCATGCCGCCCACGGCGTTTGCCAGAAATGCTACGGCTGGGATTTGGCCACGGCCAAGCCGGTCAACATCGGCGCGACCGTCGGGATCATCGCGGCCCAGTCGGTGGGCGAGCCCGGCACCCAGCTGACCCTGCGCACTTTCCACGCCGGTGGCGTTGCTGGAGAGGATATCACCCACGGCCTGCCCCGTGTCATCGAGCTTTTCGAGGCCCGCGAGCCCAAGGGCAAGGCCGAGATCGCCGAGCTTGACGGCACCCTGCAGATCCACGACGAGGCCGACGGGCGCACCCTTTCCATCCACAACCAGGCAGGCGAGGAATGGGTCTCCGAGAAGTTCTCGGCGGCGCGTGGCTTGATGCCCGGCATCAGCGACAACATCGAGGTCAGGAAGGGCCAACAACTAACCAAGGGTTCAATCGACCTCAAGCAGCTGCTGCGCTTGACCGATCCCTATACCACCCTGCGTTATATCGTCGAACAAGTCCAGGATGTCTATGTCTCCCAGGGCGTGGAGATCAACGACAAGCATATCGAGGTAATCGCCAAGCAGATGTTGCGCCGGGTCACGGTGTTAGATGGCGGTGACTCTGAGTACCTGCCGGGTTCGCAGGTTGACGCCTTTGAGTTCTCCCAAGAGCAGAAACGGATCGAGGAGGCAGGTGGGACGGCCCCGATTGGCCAGACCCTCTTGCTCGGTATCACTAAGGCCTCCTTGGCCACCGATTCTTTCCTCTCGGCGGCGAGCTTCCAAGAGACCACCAAGGTATTGACCGACGCTGCCATCGAGGGCAAGATCGACCACCTGATGGGCCTCAAGGAAAACGTCATCCTAGGAAAGAAGATCCCAGCGGGCACCAGCCTCAATAGCTACAAGAACGTCGAGCTGACCTATCACGGACAGCCCTTGGTCGAGGAGAAAGACTCCACGGAGTTCCTGCCGGCCTGGGCTCCGCAGCAACTGCGCGAGGTCGAGGATATGCTGCCCAAGCCTGAGACTTGGATCTACGATTCCGAGATCTACCACAACCTGCCGCCGGAGTTGATCAAATACCTGGAGACGGTCGGCTATGGCGACGAGAAACCGCCCATCCCGCTAGAGGAGGCCAAGCTCTACCTCTTCGACGATCTGGGCGTAAGCCAGCGCTGGTCCAACAAGTTCTCAGAGGTCAACATCGAGACGGTGGGTGATTTGATTGGCCACTCCCTGGATGACCTGCGCGAGATCGATGGCATCGGCGCCAAGGCGATCGAGGAGTTGATGAGCGGCCTCAAGTCGCGCAACCTCGAATACGTGCTCGAGCCAGAGCGCTTCGCCGACTTCATCGCCAAGCGCGACGGGATCGCAGCCCAACAGCTGGAGGCGATCGCTGCGCCGGAGTTGGAGCTTAGCCCAAGCGCGCCTGCAGCCTTTGCCGAAGGTGGTGCGAGCTTTGGCGGGGCCGACGATGACCTTGCCGATATCCTCAGCGCAGTGCCGGAGAGCTTTTCTGCCGATCCAGACGAAGGTTAAGCGGAAGCTTTAAATAACCGTCCTACATTTATGGGGACACTCTATAGAGTGTCCCCGTTTTGCCTTTTGTGAGCTCCTTTAATTATGCTAGTATGAGAATGATTAATTCCCAAGATAATGGAAGGAGCCGCTGATATATGCGCGACCATTCTAAACATATCGTACTGACCCGGGATGAGGCAGTGACGACGATGCTTAAGGTAGTGGAATTTTCGCCCTCCTCTCGCCTGGTGCCCCTGGATCACCGGGCGGCCGGGCTGACCTTGGCCGAGGATGCCAAGGCCCAGGTCAACACCCCCAACGTCCTCACTTGTGCGATGGATAGCATCGCGGTGCACTGGAGCGATTTCGCGGGGCTCGCAGCAGGCGAGCTGCCGGACACTAGTCAGTGGGTGCGCGGCGAGCAGTGGCAGTTCGCCAACACCGGGGTGGCGATGCCCGAGGGTTTTGACACCGCGATCGTGATCGAACACGTTCAGGTCTCGGCCGACGAGCAGAAAGTGACCATCGACGCGGCGCCTTCCAAGCAATTCGCCGGTACCCGTGCGGTCGCCTCCGAACTGGCCATGGGCGACACCTTAGCCAGCGCCGGTACTCGTTTGACTCCCGACCTGCTCGCCCACCTAGCCCAGGGCGGCCTGCGCCAGCTTGAGGTGGTGGCCGCGCCTCGAGTGGCTTTCATTCCCACCGGGGGCGAGCTGATCCCGGTCGCGGCCACGCCCCAGCTGGGCAAGAACACTGAGACCAACTCGGTCCTGATCGCTGCTAAGATCGCCCAATGGGGCGGTGAGCCGGTGATCTTCCCAATCATCCCAGACGACCCCGAGCAGATCGAGGCGGCGGTCAAGACAGCCTGTGCTGACTGCGACATCGTAGTCCTCAATGCCGGTTCTTCCAAGGGCTCGGAGGACTGGTCCTGCGAGGAGCTTGATAAGATCGGCCGGGTGCTCTGCCATGAGACCACTCACGGCCCTGGGCATCATTCCTCCTATGCGATCGTCGACGGTACACCGGTGGTAGGCATCTCCGGCCCTCCCGGCGGCGCTTCGCCGACGACCAGCTTTTACGTCAAACCGCTGATCCAGAAATGGTTTGGGCGGGACAGCGCGCCGCATCGCTTAAAAGTGAAGCTGGCGGCGGAGTTCAAAGGTCATAAGCCGGCCCCTGCTCAGCCGGGTGTCCCGGCCCGGGGCGAGGATAGGCCTTTCGCTGCGCAGGCGGGCGATGACAAGCCCTTTTACCGCATCAGTTTCCTCAAGCTCTCCCAGGACGTAGAGGGTACCGTGTGGGCGGAGCCGATCTCCGGCCATCCCGGCGTTTCCAAAGCGGTCAGCGCAGACGCCATCTACATGAAACCGAACGGGCCAGAGGCGCCAGTGCTGGAGGTAGGTGATGTGTTAGAGGCGGAATTGCTGGACTAAATTTGTTCTCCTGCTGATGGTTCGAGCGCTCAGGGGTAGGTTGCAGGCCTGTCCCTGAGCAGCCCTGCTCTCGTCTTTTCTGCGTCTCGCAGTAAAATGTGTGTTGTAATAGCAGAGGGAGGAGTCCACACATGCCATTCAACACCGAACCTGAGCCCCAACTGACTGGGGCGATGTTGACGGCTAGCGAGCAGCCTCAGATCGATCCACCACACAAAAAGCATACCTTGTTTGGCCATCCCCTCGGCCTTTTCAACCTCTTCTCCACCGAGGTCTGCGAGCGTTTCAGCTACTATGGGATGAAGTCCATCCTGGTGCTCTTTCTCTTTGCGGCTGCTAGCCAGGGCGGCCTTGGCCTGGATAAAGCCGCCGCTATGTCGATTACCAGTCTTTTCTCGGCTTTCGTCTATCTCTCTAGTGCGATTGGCGGCTGGGTGGCCGACCGCCTGCTCGGCCAGAAACGCTCGGTGGTGATCGGCGGAGCGGTAATCGCGCTTGGGCATATTCTGCTGGGCTTTCCTTTGGGACTGTGGGGTGTGGTGGTGGCGCTGGCTTGTATCTGCCTCGGTACTGGCTTGCTCAAACCCAATGTCTCCGCCTTGGTCGGAGCGCTCTACGGCGAGGGCGACCCGCGCCGCCAATCGGCTTTCAGCATCTATTATTTCGGGATCAACCTGGGCTCTTTCTTCTCGCCTTTGATTGTCGGACTGGTCGCCCAGACCGTGGGCTACCATCCGGCCTTCGTGATCCCGGCGGTGATGATGATCATCGGTTTGATAATCTTCACCACTACCCAAAAGGCCACTTTGGGTCATCTGCAGGGTAAGCCAGCCAACCCCTTGAGTCGTTCAGAGCGGGCGCGCTACGCTGCAATCGCTGTAGGCGTGGTCGTGCTGGTCGCCTTGCTCCTGCTTATCACCAACCACGTCGGCATCCTCAGCCTAGCTGCTTTTACGGCGGTCTTCCCCTTGATCTGCCTGGTGATCGTGGCGGTGATCTTCGCTTCTATCATCGGTGACCGCGCCATCACCAAGGTGCAGCGCCAGCGGGTGGTCGCCTTCATTCCCATCTTCATCGCCTTGACCGCCTTCTTCGCCATCTACGACCAGCAGTTTGCCACGGTGCCGGTGATCGCCGACGAACGCCTCTTCTCCAACCTGGGCGGATTCATCATCCCGGCGTCCTGGTACCAGTCGGTCAATCCGGTCACCATCCTGATCGTGACGCCTTTCTTCGCTTGGCTCTGGGCCAAGTGGGGCAAGCGCCAACCGGGCATTATCGCCAAGATGGTCTCGGGTATGGTGCTGGCGGCGGCTTCGATGTTCTTACTGGGGGTGGTCTTTCTGATGCACGCGGACGGCTCGCAGTTCTCGCCGGCCTGGATGCTCCTGGTAATCTTCATGTTCTCGGTGGGGGAGCTCCTAGTTAGTCCGACCTCCCTGGGAGCGACCAGCGAGTATGCACCGCCCACCCACGCCTCGCAGCTAATGGGCATCTGGATGATCTCAGATTCGGTCAGCCAGGGCATCAACTCTTTCACCGTCAACTTCTACAACGAAGCCGCGCCGGCGCCCTATTTCATGGCTTTCGGGGTGGTGGTGATTGTGGTCGCGCTAGTTTTCCTTTGCTTGAAGCGTCCGATCGAGAAGTGGAGCCACGGTATCCGCTTCTGAGGCAGGTTGGTTCCTGAAAACACTCGATAAGGTGGTTTCAGGAACCCGGGTTCATGCTACCATCTTCTTGTCCAAGATAATTGAAAGAAGGAGTTGGGATGCGTTTTGGAAGGGAGGCCACGTTCTCAGGCGTGGCGAAGGGCGTGTTTTGTGCGCTGGTGGCGCTCATGCTCGCCGCGTGCATGGCACCGCTGGCGGGTCGCACCGGCGTGGTGAAGCAGGCTTTCGCTAGCGGCAATGCACAGACCTTCACGATCACCGGGACCGTCAAGTGGAGCGGGTTCACGGGCGCAAAGGCGATTGGCGTCGAAGTCAGCTACAACGGCATGAAGAACGGCAAGGTCGTCTCGATTGGCGGGTTCGCCGGCCCTGCCAAGATAGTGAAAGGCATGAGCGGAAGCTACAAGTACAACTTCCAAACCGATCCGTCCTGGCAAAGCTACCAGGTGGTCGCAGCGGTTTACGGATTCGACTCGACTTCAAGCAATGCGCAGGAGAAATTCCGCTCCTATCAGATCTACAAAGGCGTTTACACGACTTTGGCTGCCGCCGAGACGATGGGCAGCCGCAAGGGGACCCCGGTGACAGGCAAACCAGGCCAAGTCGTCAAGGGCATCGACTTCAAGTTCGCCAAGCCGCACAAGGTCTCGGCCCTGAAAGTGGAGGCGGGCAACAACAAGCTGACCGTCTCCTGGAAGAACTACTCGACTTCAAGTAACAATGTCTCCTACTACCGCGTCTGCTACAGGCAATCCGGCCATGCTTGGGCGTGCAAGAAATACAACGCGAACAGCACTCACAAAGTGACCTTGAAACTCAAGAACAAAAAGACCTACTTCGTCAAGGTTCAAGTCTGGCGCTCAAACCTATGTGCCACCTCGTCGACCGTGACCAAGAAGACGAGATGAGCGACAACTGGATTTTAAGAATTTGACGGAGGTGGCTTATAAGGTGCCCCCGTCAAATTCGATCTCATTTTTCAAGGATGTCTGCATGGGTGCCGGTACGGCGCAAGATGACGTAGCTGGCATTGTCTCTTAGAACTGGTTCATAAAGGAGGATCCAGTCGGGTTTGATGTGCACGTCGATGATTCCTTTGCGGTTTTCGGTGAGAGCATGCGGCTTGTACTTCTTCGGAATTGGTTTTCCTGCTGCGAGTAAGTCGATGATTTTATCAAAATCCTCAAAATCGTAGTTCCGTTTGTTGAGTCGTTTGAGGTCCTTTGTGAACTTCGAGGTCGGGACCAGGGCGATCTCAGCCATTCAAGATTCCTTCACGCAGCTGCTTTGCGGAACGGTAGCTTTTGGCCTCGCCTTTGCCCAGCTTGTTTTTTAGCTTTGCGATTTCTGCTTCCTCTGTTTCGTCGTAAGGGTAATAAAGGGTGGTGTCGAAGGGGTAGCCATCGTCCTCGATGAAGGAGTGGATGAAAGTCCGGATGGCCGAGGCTGCATCAGTCCCATTGCGCTTCAACGCAGTAAGGAAAAGTTCCTTTTCTGCCCGGGGAACTCGCACACTTAAATTCGCCATCATCGCAGTCGTTGACATCTTTGACCTTTCTCTTTGAGGATAATGTATACATAGTATATATTGTTTGCCAGCAGCATACAAAGAGAGGTTTTGTGGGCAAGGTTTGCTGAGCCCGCGACTACCCGAAGCCGTCAGCCATTCGACTTGTTCTGCCGAGGCCCATGTCTACAGCGTAAGCTGAAAGCCTTTTCAGAACCTTACTATTTGTAGTACCATCGGGTTATGGCTACAAATAGTAAGGAGATAGCGATGCAGAGACTCTATAAAATCGGCAAGACCGCCCTCGTCTTGCTGCTTAGTTTAGCGATGGCGGCCGGCCTGACGGCCTTGAGCGGTCTCACTTTCAAGAAAGCGGCCTGGGCCGGGGAGTGGGATCTCTCGGTCTCCATCGGTCGCCAATGGGACTATGTGCTCAATAGCGATGGGCAAAGCGGCGCCCAGGACTGCACCCTGATCCGCTATCTGGGCTCGGACAATATCTGTGGTATCCCGGCCAATATCACCTCTCTTTCTGGGGAAACATACACAGTGAGCCAAGTCGGCGACGCCAGTGGGCACTTCCCCGGGGATTACCTGATCAGCGCCGACCCCAACATCACCGGTTTGGACTTCAGCGACTGTGGCGGTAACCTCACAACGGTCACCTGCTGCTCGTCTCGGATCACCTACCTCAAGGTGACTAGTTGTACGGCCTTGACTTACCTCAACTGCTCAGGCTGCCAGCTGGGCACGGGCGGCCTCAACGTCACTTACAATACCGCCCTCACGACCTTGAATTGCTCACATTGTGGCTTGACCAGCCTGGATATCTCTGATAATACCGCCCTGACCACCCTCAACTGCTCTTACAACAAGATTCCCAGCTTGGACATCAGCACTAACGATGCGCTCAAGACATGCGTGAGCTACCATAACCTGATCAAGGTAGTCGGGGTCTTGGTGGAGAAGTTTGGCGCTCCCAGCACCATCCCCCAGGATTGCAAGACCGACTACATCCCGACTGCGATCTTGAGCAAAGCGGATTTCAGCTACACCACCTCGCGCTCCTATAACAAGAAAAGTCAGCCAGCCGGGGTCAAGAGCAATCAGTATGCCGGCGAAGTGGGAGCTATCACGACCTACTACGAGGAAAACGGCCATACCGGCATGACGACCAGCGCCCCTTATAAAGCCGATCGTTATGGCCTCTATGTCAAGACCACGGCTGGTACCTTGTTCGCTCCGATGACGAGCTACCTCTACATCGGCAGCTATACCATCGTGCCGCATGCCGCCGGCAGTCTTAAAGCTTCGGCCGGTAACAACAAACTGGTGGTGAGCTGGCATGATTATTCGACCAGCGCCGACAACGTCTCCTACTACCGTGTCTACTACAAGAAGTCAGGCGGCAGCTGGAAATACAAGACCTGCAAGGGCCGCTCCACTCACAAGGCCACCCTCTCTGGCCTGTCCAACAAGAAGAAGTATTACGTCAAGGTGCGGGTCTACCGTTCGGTCAGCGGCAGCGACGTGGCCTCGACCTATAGTTCGACGGTGAGCAAGACGACTAAATAGGGGAGCTGGATTAACTATTCGAGCGTAGGTGCCATTCGAATGGAGGCTCCTTGCTTTCGAACCTCCGGGGACACCCTAAACAACCTTGGGATGGTTTGGATATTCGGCGGCAGCATCTAGGCTGTTTAGAGTGTCCCCGTGAGTCGAGTGAAAGCTCGCCGCTTCAGGCTGACCGCATAAAGCAAGGCCCCGCTGTAAGCGGGGCCTTTTTCGTCTACATCTAAGATGTAGCTTATTTCAGGGTGACGGCCGCGCCGGCGTCCTCGAGCTTGGTCTTGGCCTCCTCGGCGTCTTCTTTCTTGGCGCCCTCGAGCACGGCCTGGGGCGCACCCTCGACCAGGTCTTTGGCCTCTTTCAGGCCCAGCGAGGTAACCTCACGGACGGCCTTGATCACGGCGATCTTGTTGTCGCCGAAGCCCTCCAAGACCACATCGAAGTTGGTCTTCTCCTCGGCAGCCTCGCCGCCGTCGCCGGCCGCCGGGGCAGCCGCTACCGCTACCGGCGCCGCCGCGCTCACGCCGAAGACCTCTTCCAACTCTTTGACCAGGTCGGAGAGCTCCAGGGCGGGCATCGCCTTTAAGGCCTCGATAATCTCATCTTTGCTTACAGCCATTGCTGTTACTCCTTCTTACGTGGACGCAACGCGTCCTTTTCTCAATTACGATCATTCGTAATCATAATTCCCAAATCTATTAAAAATCAAATATTCGAGTGCATTTCGCCTTTGCGGTGCAGCGCAGTTTACTAAGGTAAATAAGCTGTGACACAAAGGTGAAATGTGCCGAATAGTTGATTTTTATGCTGCTTTTTTCGCCATTGCGCCTAAAGTACGAACCAGTTGGGCCGGGATCTCGTTCAAAGTCCGGACCAGCTTGCTGGCCGGGTTGGACAGGGTACCGAGCAGCTTGGCCAGAAGCTCTTCTCTGGTCGGCAGGTCAGCGATGGCCTTGATATGCTCGACCGACACCACGGCGCCGTTCAAGATACCACCTTTGATCTCAAGGGCATCGTGCGCCTTGGCGAAGTTCTTCAGGGCCTTAGCGCTCTCGACCGGCTCGCCTTCGGCGAAGACGAAGGCCGAGGGGCCTTGCAGGATCTCGTCTAAGGCTGGCAGGCCGGCGTCGGCTAAGGCCAACTTGGTCAAGGTGTTCTTGTAGACCTTGAAGCTCGCTCCGGTCGCACGTACGTCGCGGCGTAACTGCTCGGCCGCTGACACGGTCAGTCCACGGTAGTCCACTACCCAGACCAGGTCGGCTGCTTTGAGATCAGCGGAGATCTGCCTGACTTTCTCGATTTTCGCAGTATTTGGCATATTCACCTCCTTTGCATGGGGTCTCGCGGGTCGCTCATCATCCAAGGTGGATAAAAAAACGGCCCTCGCTACCACAAGCAAAGGCCGTAACCGTACATTCGATACATACAGTAACAACTCCTCGGCGGGCGGGCTCTGACAAGAAAATCAGGGCGCCTTTGAACCTTGCGGCACCGGCTGTCTCAGGTAGCGTATATTGGTTTTTCAACGCCATAAATCTTAGCACAATGGGTAAAATCTGAACATGGAAAATCTCACTTTGCCCCAGGAGCGGATCCGCGCCCAGCTGCAAAGCCTCTACCACAGCTTCGGTTCGCGCATCGAAGCCAGCGATTTCAACGCCTGCCCAGTCGAGCAGGTCGGCGTGATGGTACGGGCGGCGGCAGCCGAGAGTTGCGGCAAGTGCACTCCTTGTCGGGTCGGGCTGGCCGAGCTGGCCCGTGCCATCGATGGTGTTTTGGACGGTCAGCGTCCTGCCAAATGCCTACGCGAACAAGCCCAGGCCATCTACGAGTCGGCTGATTGTGCGATCGGATACGAAGCTGCGGCTTTCGTATTGTGGGCCTTAGACGTCTTTCACGCTGACTTCGCGCACCACATCGCCAAGCGTGATTGCCTGGCGGAGCGCATCGAGCTCACGCCCTGCGTCTCGGGCTGTCCGGCCCAGGTCGACATCCCCGGCTACATCGCCTTGACCGCCGCCGGACGTTACGCCGATGCCCTGGCCCTGGTGCGCAAGGACAATCCTTTCGCTATCTCCTGCGCCTATATCTGTACTCACCCCTGTGAGCTGCGTTGCCGCCGTGCCGACGTCGACGATCCGGTCAATATCCGGGCGATTAAGCGCTTCGCCGCCGACCATGCAGACGCGCAGGATCAAACAATGGGTCAGCAGGGGAGCGAGCCAGACGGCGCCAAAGGCGCTCATTTCGAGCTGCCTGCCACCGGCGCCCATACCAGGGAAGCAGTGCCTAAGCCTGCTGCCGAGCTTCGGTCGGCTTTGGCCAAGGCAGCGAGCACGGGTAAACGCATCGCCGTCGTCGGGGGTGGCCCCTCGGGCTTAAGCGCCGCTTATTATCTCCAGTTGATGGGCCATCAGGTGACCGTCTTCGAGGCCCGCGAACAGCTCGGCGGGATGCTGCGCTATGGTATCCCGGCTTATCGCTTGCCCCGCGAGCAGCTCGAGCGCGAGCTTGACGACTTAGCCGCCAGCGGCTACCAAGTGCGTTGTAACACGCGTCTCAATGCGGCCGCCGACCTCTCGGCTTTCGATGCTCTCTACCTGTCCATCGGCGCCCACGGCGAGAGCGATCTCGGCATCGCCGGTGCCGACCTGCCTGGCGTGGTCAGCGCGGTTAAGATGTTGCGTGCGGTCGGCGACGGCGAGCTGCCCGACCTGAGCGGCAAGCAGGTGGTGGTGATCGGCGGTGGCAACGTCGCCATGGACTGTGCGCGTTCTTGTCTGCGTTTCGGTGCCAGCCAGGTATCCATCGCCTATCGCCGACGTGAGATCGATATGCCGGCCGAAGCCGAGGAAGTGGCCCGGGCCAAAGAAGAAGGCGTGCGTATCTTTGAGTTGATGGCGCCGGTCTCGGTCGCCCTTGACGAGTCCGGCCAGGCCAACGGATTGATTGTGAAGCCCCAAATCACTTCGACCACCCAGGGTAGTCGCGCCAGTATCGCTCCATCTGAGCAGCCCGAAGTCAAGCTCAACTGCGACTTAGTGGTCGCGGCGATTGGGCAGCAGATCGAAAGTGGTGACTTTGCCGATTGGGGGCTTAGCCTCAAACGTGGCCGCATTCAGACCGATGCCCAGGGGCGGGCGCTGATCGAGAGGGAGGCGCGACCGGTCTGCCCGCCTGCCCATAGTGCCGTGCAGGCGGATAGCCCACAGATGTCGAGCGCGGCCAGCTGGCAGCCGCCTTCGGCAAGCGCGCCTATTGCGCCAACCCATGATTTGCCTCCCATCTTTGCCGGTGGTGATTGTGTGCGCGGGCCCCAGACCGTGGTAGCGGCGGTGGCCGACGGCAAGCTCGCCGCCCGGGCCATCGACGATTTCTTGGGCTTTGACCACCGTATCAGCTGTCCGGTCAAGATCCCTGAGGCGTCCTTCAAGAGCCGTAAGTACTATGCCCGTTCCAACGAGCGGCACCGTCAAAGCGACGATTTAGTCGGTGACCTGCAAGTTAGCGAGCTAACTTTGCTCCCCGAGGAGCTTTGCCAAGAAGCCGGGCGCTGCCTGCGCTGCGACCACTATGGCTTCGGTGCGTTCCGAGGCGGTCGCCAGGACGAATGGTAACCTGTCCCGGTCAAACGGCCCAGGCGAGCACCGCAGCCGATGTTTCCGGCCGTAGTGGCATAAGCCCGCTTCGATGAACCCTAGGAAAGAAGACCAATGAGCACATCACAAAAGACCATCCACCTCACCATCAATGGCCGTGCGGTCGAATGCCGCCCCGGCATGACCATCTTGGGCGCGGCCAAGATGAACCACTTCGATATCCCCACCCTTTGTTATCTTAGGGGCATCAATGATATCGGTTCCTGCCGGATCTGCGTAGTCGAGCTCGAGGGCGAAGACCAGCTGGCTGCAGCTTGCAACACCCCGGTAGCTGAGGGCATGGTAGTGCTCACCCACTCGCCGCGCGCGCTGGCAGCGCGCACTGAGAACATGCAACTGTTGCTCTCCCAGCACAACGTCGACTGTACCGCCTGTGTGCGCGGAGGCAACTGCTCCCTGCAGAGCGTGGCGGAAAGCCTCAATCTTCCAGCCAACCCTTTCGCCAAGCATATCGAAACAGATGATTGGCCGGCTGGGCGGATGCTCATCCGCGATGCCTCCAAATGCATCAAATGCCTGCGCTGTGTACAGGTCTGTGACAATGTGCAGGCCTCGCATATCTGGACCTTGAAAGGTCGGGGCACCCACCAGAGCATCGGCGTCAGCGGTGGGGTAGATCTACAAGACGCTGGCTGTACCCTCTGTGGCCAGTGCATCACCCATTGCCCGACTGGCGCCTTACATGAGCACGACCATACCGCTGGGGTCGAAGCTGCTTTGGCTGACCCAGATAAGGTGGTCGTGGTGCAGATCGCCCCCAGCGTACGCGCGGCCTGGGCCGAGCAGCTGGGGCTTAAGCGCGAGGCCGCTGACGTCAACCGTCTGGTCTCGGCCCTCAAGCAGATCGGTTTCGACTATGTCTTCGACACCAATTTCGGTGCCGACGAGACCATCGTCGAAGAGGCCAGTGAGTTCGTCGAACGTCTTAACCACCCCGACCAATACAAGTTACCAATGTTCACTAGCTGTTGCCCCGGTTGGGTGCGTTTCGTCAAGCAGAACTACCCGGAGTTCACCGACAACCTCTCGACCAGTAAGTCGCC
>JAISGO010000023.1 GCA_031263025.1 Coriobacteriales bacterium | reverse complement strand
GGCGGCTGGTGGTGATCAGCTACCACTCGCTTGAGGACCGCATCGTCAAGCGGGCTATCGCTAAGGCCGCGCGCGGCTGCGTCTGCCCTCCCGAACAACCGGTCTGCACCTGCGGCAGACAACCCATACTTAAGCTTTATAGCCATAAGCCGTTGACCCCGACGGCCCAAGAGATAGCCGACAACCCCCGGGCAAAGAGCGCAAAACTGCGCTGGGCTGTGAAAGGAGCATAAAAATGATCAATACTGTCAGCGCCCTTGCAAACGCAGAACGTTTCCGCCAAAATTACACCGCCGCTACTGCTGTGGCCCAGGTCAGCGCCGCCCCAGCGGCAGGCGCGCGTGTAGGCAGCCTGCCCCGCCAACGCGGCCGCCAGCGCGAGGCCGCCTTAAGCCAGAAGTCACCGGTTTCCAAGCGTTTGCTGGCCGTCTGCGCGATCGCCCTGTTCGCGACCTTGATCCTGGCCTCGATGCTCTGCATCACCATCAAGAATAACACCGCTCAGGCGATGGCGACCATGCAGAACACGGCCAGCCAGATCAATGACGCCAAGACGGCACAGAGTAACCTTGAAGGCACTCATGCCAACCTGGTCACTAACATCTACCTGCAGACGAATGCCAATCGCCTTGGCTTAGTCAAGGCCCAAAACGTCGAGCAGCTGAGCAGCCATTAAAACCTGTGCCCGACTCTCGCCAACGCCATAGCGCGCGCTTGCGCCGGCCCCGTGGTACTTGGCTGCCGATCCTCTTTGTGGCGATGGCGCTGCTGGTGGCCTTTCAGCTGGTCAGGGTGGTCTTCTTGGATGGATCGACCTTGACCGCCCAGGCCGCCCAGCGCTACACCAAGACGGTGGTCTCCTACGCCAAGCGTGGCACCATTTACGACATCAACCACCGGGTGCTGGCCTATAGTGAGGACTGCTCGGACATCTACGCTGACTGTACCCAGATCAGCAATCCTGCCGCTACCGCTCAGGAGCTATCCAGCGTGCTCGGCGGCAAGAGCACAGACTACCTCATCCTTTTGACCAAGAACCCGAGCTCGACTTTCGTCTACATCAAAAAACAAGTAGAGACCAAACAGGTGCAGGCCCTGCAACAGCGCCAGGCTGTCCTCAAGCAGCAATACATCAATGGTCTCAGCGATAAGGCCGAGGCCCCGCTCGACCCGCCTACCGCCCTGCGTGGGATCAACTATCTCAAATCGACCAAGCGCTGCTATCCTTATGGTAAGGTCGCAGCCCAGATCGTCGGTTCGGTCCAACAGGTCGATGGCAGCTCAGGCACCCAGCTGGTCGGCAAGAGCGGTATCGAGCTGGCCTACAACGCCGATCTGACCGGCGTCGATGGCCAGACCGTGGCCCAAACCGCCAAGAACGGCGTACCTTTGCCAGGTGGCGTGATCAGCCAAAGCGAGGCCCAAGATGGCAACGACCTGGTCTTGTCTATTGATATAGACCTGCAGAAGTACGTCGAGCAGCGGCTTGCGGCAGTGGCCCATACCTACGGTCGCGACCAAGGCACCGTCACCGTCGAGGATGGTGCCACCGGGGAGATCTACGCGGCGGCCTCGCTACCCCTCTACAAACGCGGCAAGCTCACCCAGAAGGCGGTCGAAGCCGGCGCTACCAACCTCAAGCAGATCACCGCGACCTATGAGCCAGGCTCCGTTTTCAAGGGCATGACCTTTGCGGTCGCGCTGAGCAAAGGGGTGATCGACCCCACTACCATGATCCACTGTCCCGCCCACTTGAAGGTCGATGGCTACACTATCTCGGACTCTCATCTGCGGCCGGCTGAGGATATGAGCGCGACCCAGATCATCGCCCGCTCTTCCAATATCGGTACCAGTCTGATCAAGAAGCGCATCACCAACAAAGACTTCTACGATGCTTTGCAAAGTTTTGGGATCGGCCAGGCCACTCACGTCGACTACCCCGGTGAGGCCCTAGGCCAGCTGGCCGCTCCCAAGACTTGGTCAGACGTGCAGGCCGACAACATCTCCTTTGGGCAGGGGGTGAGCGTGACCCCGCTCCAGGTACTGGCTTACTACAGCGCTCTGGCCAACAAGGGCACCAAGGTAGAGCCGCATTTCCTGATCAACGAGAGCAGCGACTCCAAGGCACGCAGCTATCCCTCAAGCCAGATCCTGGCACCAGAGACGGTCTCTGAGCTCACGCCGATGTTGCAGCAGGTAGTCAAAAGCGGGACCGGTGTAAACGCCCGTATCAGCGGTTTCAAACCCGCCGGTAAGACCGGCACGGCCCAGATCGCCAGCCCCAGTGGCGGCTACCAGGCGCACAACTACAATGTCTCATTCGTGGGCTTCTTGCCAGGGTCGAGTAGCAGCCTGACCTGCATGTGCACCATGGACAAACAGCCATCGACCGAGGTGGTCAACCCGACCCCCATCCTCTTCAAACAAGTCATGGCCTACGCCATCAAACATTACGACATCAGCCCGGGTTAGCGCAACTGCGTCTGGCCGAGCTAGCGCAGGGCTAAGGCAGAGCTAGGGCTATAACTGTAAGTCATAGCTTCGTTCCTTTGCCCGACTGCTATAATTTGAGTATGGCGGCTAAGAGCAATAGAACCTTAACTTACGTCAGCCTGTTTAGTAGCGCAGGTGTCGGTTGTTATGGATTTAAACAGGAGGGTTTTGATTGCATAGCTACAAATGAGCTCATTGAGCGACGCTTGCAAGTTCAGAAGTACAACAACAAATGCAAGTATGAATCAGGCTATATCAACGGCGATATCACAAAGTCTGAAATCCAAGAATCTATACTTGCCGAAATCAGTAAATGGAAAAAACAGGATGGCATTAAAGACGTAGATGTGTTGATTGCAACGCCACCATGCCAAGGCATGTCAGTTGCTAATCATAAAAAGGGTGATGAGTTAAACCGTAATTCGCTAGTCGTCGAAGCTATCAGAATGATTTCGACCATTAAGCCAAGATTTTTTGTTTTTGAAAACGTGGCGGCTTTTCTAAAAACGACTTGCACAGATATTGATGGAAAAGACAAGACGATTCATGCTGCATTGTTCAATAATCTTGATGCAGACTATTCAATCTATCACAGGATCATTAACTTTAAGAACTATGGCTCCTTTTCTAGTAGAACCCGAACCTTGCTTATTGGAGTACGTAAAGATTTAGCTGATTATATTTCGCCTATAGAGCTTTTCCCAGATTTCGTAGACGCTAAAACTATTCGCGAAGTCATAGGAGACTTGCCAGCTTTGAGCGAGCTCGGCAGCATCAGCTCTGACGACTTTTACCACGCGTTTCGCCCTTATCAAGAACATATGCGTACCTGGATTCACGATTTAAAAGAGGGACAGTCGGCTTTCGATAACGCAGATCCTAATAAAATTCCTCATCGTGTTGTAAATGGGCAAGTTGTCTTAAACAAACGGAAAAATGGCGATAAATATACAAGGCAATACTGGAACCAGGTTGCGCCTTGCATTCATACGCGAAATGATCAATTAGCTAGTCAGAATACGGTGCATCCTAAAGATGATCGTGTATTCAGCATTAGGGAACTTATGCGGTTTATGTCTATTCCGGATAAGTTTCGCTGGCTTAGCATGGATGTCGCTGAGCTTAATGAACTTACAACTGAAGAAAAATCAAAATTGTATAAGCGCGAGGCAGTCAACATTCGTCAATCAATAGGTGAAGCAGTTCCCACAGCGATTTTTCGTGCAGTAGCACACAAAATCAAAGAAAGACTTGCTGATATAAATTTAGATGATATTGAGATTGAACGCCTAATCAAGAGAAGCAAATTTAAATCTGAGGACGAAATAGTATCGTATATAGACAAAAACCCAGATAATCTGAGTATTGTTACTCTAGTGAAGATAGCTGAATATGCTAATCCGTCACGTTCTGATAATGCTGCATATTTTACAGACAAGAGCAAAATAACTCGCATAATTAATGAATTGCCCGAGTTTAAAAATGATGAAATGCGCATCCTAGAACCATCAGTTGGCGTGGGTAATTTTGTTTTTCTGGTTCTCAAACATTTTCAATATGTCAAAAAACTTACGATAGATTGCATGGATATTGACCCCTATGCTATTCGCATTCTTGCGCTTCTATTAAAGAAAAAACGAATACGTAAAAATGCCAAGATCAACATAGCGGTTGGTGACTCTCTAACACATGAATTCAAATTTCATTATGACCTGGTTATTGGCAATCCTCCATTTGGAAGAGTTAATGGTGAAGCGTTAAAAGGCTATCGTGCAAAAGCGGAAAACCAAGACACTGCAAACATATTTGCGTTTTTCATTGAACGGGCCGCAAGTCTTGGTGATGTAGTTTCGCTTATCATACCCAAAGCTTTACTGAACGCACCGGAATTTAAACAAACCCGACGAACGATTCAAGCTGGGTCGATTCTATCTATTATTGATTTTGGAGAACTCGGATTTCGTAAAGTCCTTATCGAAACGATAGATTTAATATTTTCGCGGACAAAAATATCAGGAACAAAAGTGAACGTATTCTCCGTCCCCCAACACTTCGCAATAGCACAGCGACAAAATTATATATGTTCTTTAGAATATCCATACTGGCTTATCTATCGCAATGCTGCTTTCGATGCCACAGCAGAAAAGTTAACCTTTAATGTTTTTGATTCTTATAGAGACAGACAAGTAACTAATAAGTGCTTATCTGACAGTGGAAGATATCCCGTTATACGTTCGCGCAATATTTCAGACGATGGCCATAAAATAGTTAATATTGAGGGCTATGATAAATATCTTGCAGATGATATAAACGCGAATGGGCTGAATCAGGCCAGGTTCATAAACGACAATAATGTTTATCTAACCCCGAACATGACTTATAAACCCCGTGTCATCAAAAAGCCAAAAGCAACTTTAGTCAACGGTTCCGTAGCCATACTTACTCCAAAAACTGGCGTAAATTTTAGTAGGAACGATTTAGATTTTTTTAGTTCTAATGAGTTCCGTCATTTTTATAAAACCGCAAGGAACTATCAAACGCGATCATTAAATATTGACAAGAATTCAGTCTACTTTTTTGGAAAGCTTAAATAATGGCATTACAAAGTACAGATATTATCCGCACACAAACTCCAGACGCATACACACTGGTAAAGTCAAGTTTTGAACGATTTACGGTTGCGAACACTCCAATTAATGGCAAAACTGAATGTCGCCGAATCTTTACCAAAGTTATTAATCCGCTTGCTTTTGCAACATCTGGGCATGGAACAGAACATGGGCATTTTTCCAAAGGAAAGATTACCTATGACATGTTAATGTACAATCGCGACAACTTCAGGGACATTGTTTCCGAGAAACCAAAAGAGATGACTCGTAAAGAATACGAGGCTACGATTAAGTTTGAGCCAAATCCAGAGTACTTTAAATATGAATCTGCAAAAGCCAAAAATATTCTGCGCCGCTTTAATGACGAGTACCGTAACGGTAAATCAGAAGTAGATGATGCTTCCGTTGCTAATGAACTGGCTACACAAATGCACCATATTTTTCCGCAAAGTCGTTTCCCCGAAATATCCATGTATCTCGAGAATATAATTGCCCTAACACCCACGCAGCATTTAAATCATGCTCACCCCAGCAATAAAACATCAGAAATCAGTCGGAGCTTCCAGAAGACATGCCTATATGCCAAAATGGGTTCAATTAAAGAAAACCTAGACAGTCTCGTCGAGGAACATATTTACACGTTTTATAACTTCAAATATGTCCTATCTGACGGTTTGCAGGCTCCTGATTTTATGACTATAGCTGACGGTGACTATGCAGACATTGGCCGGCAAATAGAGGTTTGCTATGCCGGCTGTGCTTAATTTTTCCGCTTAGTCAGTACAAATAATTATCACTTGCTTACTATAATCCTGTACGAGGGCGGTGAGCTGCGCTTTTTTGAGCAGCACTACGCCCTTATAATATAGTCGGGTTAAGGAAGACATGAAAAACGCTTGTACAAACACGAAGAGCGAACAGCTTTCAGGCCAGAGCATTAGCGCCGGTCTGGCTTTGGGCACCCCTCAGACGGAGCGTGCCTCGGCTGTGCAAGTGCAACAGGCCATCGCGAGGCACGTGGCCTTGATCGACACCTTGGCCAAGGCGATTGAACTTCGACCGGACTATCCAAGCGAGCATATGCGCAGGTGCAAAGCCTATATGGGACTGTTCTTCGACCTCCTGAAAAAAGACGTCCGCTATGCCCAGCAGGTTGACGGCTGGGATCGCACTTTGGTGGTAGCCTCGGCCCAGCTACATGATATTGGTAAGTTCGCCGTCCCGAGTAGGATCTTGAACAAACCCGGTCGGCTGAGCGCGGCGGAGTTCGATTTGATGTCACGCCATGCCAGTATCGGCCGCCGAATGATCCAGCAGCTCTACGCTGATCTGCCAGATCTTGGACAGGCTCCTAGCAGTGAGCAGGCGGTGGAGGAGGTCGAGCCGGAGTATCTGCGTTTCGCGGAATGCTTTGCCTACAGCCACCATGAGCGCTGGGACGGTAGCGGCTATCCCGAGGGCCTGCGCGGCAGCGCCATCCCCCTGCCCGGACGGATGATGGCCTTGATCGACGTCTATGACGCTTTGACTTCGATCCGTCCCTACAAGCCGGCTTTCAGCCACGAGCGGGCGCTTGCCATCATCAAAGAGGGGGCGGGCAAGCAATTCGATCCGGGTTTGGTCGAGGTCTTCGCGGCCCACGCCCAGAGTTTCGCCAAGCTTAAACTGCGCAGTTAGGGAAAGTCCAAGGACCAGGTGCGCGCCTTATGTTATCATCTTGGTAGATAGGATGATACCGGGAATAAGGGGTAGGTACGAAGACGTTATTATCCGACAGGGGTTATCAGCAGCTGCAGAGGCCGGGGTTACCAAGGCGCCCTGACACTGGGGCCGCTGGGCTTTTGTCCTGTCGCCAGGGGAGGCTTGGTAGATGAGCCTCGGCCATGCCATTACCCTGGTCCAATTCGCGACTTTTCTGCTCTCGATGGGCGTCAGCGTGGCCATCATGTTGCACTGGGGGCATGAGAAGCTGCGCTGGCTCGGCTTTTTAGCCTGTGCGAGCAGCATCTATGCTTTCGGCTACTTGATGGAGATCACGGCTGTCGACTTCGACAGCGCCTGGTTGGCCAACATGACCACCTACATCGCAAGTCCTTTTCTAGGGCTGTTCTTGTGGCTATTCGTGCGTGACTTCCTGGGGCGCAAGCCCCTGCCCCTGTGGCTTTTGATCGTCCTGTTCGCTGCCGGTACTTTCTTCACGGTCAACGTCTGGCTTTATCCTTTCGACCGCCTCTACTACACGAGCGCGGCTTTCAACGCCAAAGGGGTCCTGCCTGGGCTTAGCACCAGCCCCAGTGTCCTCTATTATCCCTGCACCATCTTCAATTTCGTCTTCGCGATCTGGGGCGGGGCCAGCTTGGTGCACGAATTCGGCCGCCATCAGCAGTACCGGCGTGCGGCCATCGCCATCATCCTGCTCCTGGCCCCGATCTCGGGTCAGATCCTCAAACTGGTCTTACCCCATCATTCCTGGAACCCCACCTCGACCGTGCTCACCTTGGCCGTGGCGGTCGCCGTCTCGCTTTTGACCTGGCTGGCGGCAAAACAGGTGCCGCTTTGGCAGGAGGTCAAGGACAAGACCCTTTTCATGGCCGAGCATGATGGTTTGACCGGGGTCTTCAACCACAGTGCCTTTCTTAGCGCGGCCGAGGCGGCCTACCGCTATGAGCGCAGCCGCGAGGTCATCCGAGGCTGCGCCCTGATGGTCGACACCGACAATTTCAAGGACATCAATGATAAATACGGCCATCAAGCCGGTGACGTCGTCTTACATGAGCTGGCGGCCTCGATCGCGCAGGCCCTGCGCCGTACTGATATCCTGGGCCGTTATGGTGGCGATGAGTTCGGGATCTGGCTGCCCACTGCCTGTGAGACCGATGCGGTCAAGGTGGGCGAACATATCCGTGACCTGATCGCCACCAAGGTCTTCACCAACAACCAGCAAAAGGTCTTCCGGGTCACGGTCAGTATCGGCGTCGCCGATTGCACCAAGACCAACCCCGCCCGCTTCGATGACTTGATGCTACAAGCTGACGTCGGGTTGTATAAGGCCAAACAGGCCGGGCGCGATTGCATTGCCTGCTTCGAGCAAGGCGACACCATGCCCGCAGGCGCCTGATGACTTCCCCCGTTTGGGGGAATGGCTATTTAGGGTATCCTCGCTATTTTGGGCGCTAAGACCGCCCGGGGTTCTTGTTCTATAATAGCCGTCTATGGCAATCGCACCGAAAATGGAGGTCAACGCGGCCAAGAAGAGCCTGACCGACAACGAGTCGACCCGCCGCCGCCGTTTTGATCCCTCTTTCAGCATTTTCGTGCTATTGGCAGCCGGGGTCTTGGTGGCTTATGGTCTCCTGATCGTCTACACTGCGACCCGGGTCGATACCGACTACAGCTTCTTCCGCCAGCTGGTGGGGGTGGCGATCGGGCTGATCTTGTTGGGCGTCTTCTGGCGGGTGGATTATCATAAGTTCGCCAATTTCATGTTCCAGCTTTTGGTGCTGGACGCCATTTTGATCGTCTCGCCCCTGATCCCGGGCCTTGGCGTGACCGTTAATGGGGCGCGCAGTTGGATCCAGATCGCGGGCTTCCAGTTCCAGCCGGGGGAGCCGGCCAAGATCGTGACCATCCTCTACATGGCAGCGATCGTCTCCCGCTACCAGGGGCGGATCAATTCGCTCAGCGAATACAGCAAAGTGCTTGGCCTGGTCTTGATCCCGGTGGTGCTGATCTTGCTCCAGCCCGACCTCGGCACCGGGATGGTCTTCTTCATCATCGGCATGACCGTGATGTTCGTGGGCGGGGCCAATCGCAAATGGATCATCGTGACCGTGATCGCGATTGCGCTTCTGGTGGTCTTTGCCCTTTCCATTGACGGCTGGCTCGACCAGCTGGCCGGCCAGGACGTCTTCATCAAGGATTACCAGAAAAACCGCCTTCTCGTCTTCATCGACCCCAGTATCGACCCGACCGGCGCCGGCTACAACCTCAACCAGGCCCAGATCGCGATCGGCTCCGGTGGGGTCTTCGGCCAGGGGCTCTTCAACGCCACCCAGCTCAACTTAGGCTACTTGCCCGAGGCTGCGACTGACTTCATCTTCTGCGTGCTGGCCGAGGAGCTCGGCTTTGCCGGGGCGGTGGTCTTGGTGCTGCTCTATGCCCTATTACTCTTCGCTACTCTCTATGTGGCGCTGGGGGCGAAGGACTTCACCGGTACCTTGATCATCTCGGGGATCATGGGGATGTGGGTCTTCCAGATCTGCGAGAACATCGGCATGTGCATCGGCCTTGCGCCGATCACCGGGATCCCCCTGCCTTTTTTCAGCTACGGCACCTCTTTCATGCTGACCAACTTCATGGCCTTAGGGCTAATCTGCAGCGTCTGGTCCTACCGCGATCCGCATAGCGAGCACCATCGCCTCTTCAATCTACACCCTTGGCGGGCCTTGCACAGGCATTGGTCGAAAAGCCAGCTGGAATCCGCTCCAGGAGGTCGCAGTGTCTAAGTTCGACAAGGTCAAGAAGGTGTTGAAGTTCGCCAACAACCCCTTAGTCAGGATCGGCGCCACTTTCGCGAGCGGCGTGGTGCTCGAGCTTTTGCAGCGACGTGATGAGCGCCAAGAGCAGGCCAGGCTAGAGGCCGGTCAAGCGGATAACGCTAGCAAGTTGGAAGCTGGCAAAGTGGATAGCGCAGACAAGCTGGAAGCCGGCCAATCGGCCCTTGACGACAAGCAGCTGCCCTGATGCAAGATTTAATGCCGCGACTTGAGCCCCTGCTGGGTCAGGTCAACCAGCCCTCGCGCTACCTCGGCGGTGAACTCAACCAGATCCTCAAACCAGAGGCTGCCTACCGGGTGGCTTTCATGTATCCGGACACTTACGAGATCGGCGCGGCCAATCTGGCCGTAGCCATCCTCTATGACGTCCTCAACCAAGTCGCAGACGTCGCCTGCGAGCGGGTCTATCTGCCCTGGCTGGACATGCAGGAGGCGATGCGGGCAGCAGGGATTCCCCTGTTCTCACTGGAGTCCCATGCTCCAGTGGGCGATTTCGACCTTTTCTGCATCACTTTGCCCCATGAGCTGGCTGCGACCAACATCCTCCGAGCCTTGGACTTGGCCGGGATCCCGCTCTGCGCGGCCGACCGCGGCGAGGCTGACCCCTTGGTCTTTGGCGGGGGCCCGGTCAGTAATAACCCGGCACCGCTTTCGGCTTTCTTCGACGGTTTCTCGATTGGAGAGGGGGAGGAGGCCCTGCCGGAGTTGGCGGCGCTCCTGCGCGACCTCAAGGCAAAAGGAGTCAGTCGGGCCGAGCAGCTACAGGCCGCCGCCGCCTTGCCTGGTTTCTATGTGCCCGGAGTAAGCAATCCCCAGGTCGTGGTACGCAAACGCATCGATTCGGATTGGCGGGAGAGGGTGAGGGTGCTGCGTCCGATCGTGCCCTATCCCGAAACCATGGCCGACCGGGTAAGCGTCGAGATCATGCGCGGCTGTGTCCGGGGTTGTCGTTTCTGCCAAGCCGGCGCCACCAACATGCCGCTGCGCCTGCGCAGTGTGGAGACCATCGAGCAGGCTGTCTATCAGGAACTCGCCGCGACTGGCTTTGACGAAGTGTCCTTGACCTCCTTATCTTCGACTGACCATCCTCAGATCGTCGAGCTTCTGCGTCGGCTCAATCGCCAGCTCGGCCCCGTCGGCGTCAAAGTCAGCCTGCCCAGCCAGCGCATGGACGCTTTCGGGGTGGACGCGGCTACGGCCGCGGCGGCCGGCGCCAAGAAGGGCAGCCTGACTTTCGCACCCGAGGCGGCCACCCAGCGCCTGCGCGACCTGATCAACAAAGGCATCAGCCGGTCACAGATAGAATCCGCCCTGCTCCATGCGGTCGAGCTCGGTTGGCGCAAGTTCAAGCTCTATTTCATGTTCGGCCTACCCGGCGAGCGTGAGAGTGACGTGGTGGCGATTGCCGGGCTCTGCGATGAGCTCTACCAACTCCTGCGTGAGGCCCTGCCACCAGCCGAACGTGGGGCCCTGAGCATCTCGGCCAGTGTCGGGCTGTTCGTGCCCAAGCCCCATACGCCCTTCCAGTGGTGTGGCCAGCTGCCCCTGCCCGAGGCGCGTAAACGGCTCACCGCCCTGCGTGCGGCCGCCCACAAGCTGCCCCGGGCAGTCCGGGTGCACTGGCATGACCTTGAGCCGTCTCAGATCGAGGCGGTGCTTGCCCGCGGCGATGCCCAGGTTAGCCAGCTGATCCTGGCTGCGCATCGGCACGGTGCCTCATTTGACGCCTGGTCGGAGCAGTTCGACTATGGGATCTGGCAAAAGGCCGCCGCGGATTGCGGCCTTGACTTGGAGGCCCTCGCCTCGCATGAGCTGTCCCAAGACGCAGCCCTGCCCTGGCAGATGATAGGCAGCGGCGCCCGTCCCGGCTTCCTACAGCATCAATATCAGAAGTTTTTGACCGAGCTGGAGGTGGGGCGTGACCAATAACTTCAAGCTGCGCCTCACCTATGCCAAGCTGCCCCAGGTGGCCTATCTCTCGCATCTCGAGACGATGCGTGCGCTACTGCGCATGCTCCGCCGTAGCGGGCTGCCCCTGGCCTTGAGCCAGGGTTTCAGTCCGCGTATCAGGGCCAGCTTTGGCTTTGCCCTGCCAGTAGGCACCTCGGGCGCGGCCGAAGGGCTTGACTGTGAGCTCACCGCTTATCGCCCGGCGGCAGAGGCCCTGGCCGCCTTGCAGCGTAGCGCGACGCCCGCTTTTCCGGTCAGCGAATGTCATTATGTTGACTTGCATGCGCCAGCGCTTACGCTTAGCCACGTCGCCTTCGTCTACCAGGTCGTATTTGACCGTCCGCCTGATAAGCAGGCCTTAGAAGAGCTCTTGGCAAGGGAGAGCTTGGTCGTGCACAAGGCCAAGGGCGACCGCACACTTAAGCTCGCGGAATTCATCTACCGCCCAGCGCAGCTCGATGGCGAGGTCTTGACCCTTTATCTGCGTGCGACCGAGCACGGCTTGCTCAAACCCGAGCAGCTTTTAGCTGAGCTCCCCGAGGCCAAGGTCAAGTCAATCTGCCGGCTCGGCGCGGAGCCCCTGTAAGGACCTTGCACCGATGTTTGGCGCGAACGGGGACAGCTTATAAGGTGTCCCCGGTGCCTTATCGGGCCGGCTCTACGTTTAGTCAGCCAGACCCGCTATAATCAGGTTTTGCCTTTGCGAACAGAGGGGAAGTCCTTATGGCATCGATCATCGACGGTAACGGTTGGCCTTTCGGCGGCGGCTTCGGCAGCGGACGCTCGGGGAACAACGGGGGAGGACGGCAGACGGTAACGCCGGATTTCAGCGACATCGCCGCCCACTTCCACAAACCGGGCAAGGTTTTCTGGATCATCTTCTGCGTGGTCGTGGTATTGCTACTGGGCCTGTGGTATTGGTGGGTGCATCCGCCGATCAACCTGCAGTCGCCGGGCATGTGGACGCCGATCGTCTGGGTCTGCATCATAGCTGGGCTTATTTTGTTTTGGCGCTTTCGCCACTACCGCCGCATCCTGCGCAACCCCGAGCTCAAGGTCGAGGGCAAGAAGCTCGACCCGGCCAAGCGGGGGCGCCTCTATAAGTACCTGCTCTTGATCCCGGCCGTGATCCTCTTGGCGGGTATCATCGGAGCGCTCACTTCAGCCTCTTTCTTCCCCGGTAACGCCGAGCGCTACGCGGGTGTCCTACAAACTACCACCGGCACCTTTGCCAAGGATCTGCCCGAGGTCAACTACAACCAGATCCCGGTGATCGACGGCGACTCGGCGACCCTGCTGGGCAACCGTGCGATGGGCTCGCTTGCCGACTATGTCAGCCAGTTCACCATCGATCCGATCTATTCCCAGATCAACTACCATGGCCAGCCGGTACGTGTCTCACCCCTCAATTACGCCGACTTCTTCAAATGGATCACCAACCAGTCCGCCGGCATCCCGGCCTATGTGGTGGTCAACATGACCACCCAGGACACCCAGGTGGTGCGCCTGCAGGATCTGGGCCTGCCGCCCATCCGCTACTCCGACTCCGACCCTTTCTTCAAGAACATCGATCGCTACGTCCAGCTCAAGTACCCCTTCTATATGTTCGAGCAGAAATCCTTCGAGCTCGACGAGTCGGGGGTGCCCTATTGGATATGCCCGGTACAGTCGCGCACCATCGGGCTTTTTGGCGGTGAGACCATCTCGCGGGTGGTGTTGGTCAACGCCTGCACCGGCGAGTGCCAAGACCTCCCCATAGCCCAGGTGCCGACCTGGGTCGATAGGGCCTATCCGGCCGACCTCCTGATCCAACAATACAACTGGTCGGGCGCCTACGCCAACGGCTGGCTGAACAGCTGGCTGGGCCAGTCCGGGGTAAAGGAGACCACACCAGGGTCCAATGGCGACCTCGGCTACAACTACCTCGCCAAAGATGATGACGTATGGGTCTATAGCGGGGTAACCTCTGCCACCTCTGACAACTCCATCATCGGCTTCGTCTTGATCGATCAGCGCACCCATCAGTCCAACTTCTACAGCGTAGCCGGCGCCACCGAGGAGAGCGCCATGAACTCCGCCGAGGGACAGGTACAAAACCTCGGCTACAAGGCGACTTTCCCCCTGCTCATCAACGTTAATGACCAACCCACTTATTTCATGGCCTTAAAGGACAGCGCCGGCTTGGTTAAGAAATACGCCATGCTCGATATCCAGCGCTATCAGAATGTCGCCACCGGCGACACCCCAGCCGCGACCCAGGACGCCTATACTAAGCTGCTCGCTACCAATGCCTCTAGCGGCGGCGATAGTGGCGGGGGAGCGGCGGCGACCCCAGCGGTGCAGACCAAGACCGCGACCGGCCAGATCAAGACCATCACCCAGGCCACCGTGGACAACGTGAGCAAGGTCTATGTGGTCTTGAAGGGCGATTCCAACATCTACGAGTGCACCCTGCCCCAGCTGATCGACGTGGTACGCTTCGCGGTCGGTGACCGGGTCAAGATCAGCTACCTGCCCGGCGAGCAGACCTGCGCGGTCTCCGCGATCAAGGCTGCCGGATGATAGTGGGGACACTCTAAGTGTCCCCGTATGGGTGGCCATTTAGGATGTCCACGCTCCGCTACAGCACATTACGCGTCGGTTTTGTACTCGCTACAATGGGCCTATGCATGATATGTCGGTAAGCGACAGGGCATATATCCCATCCCACTGCCTAGAGCCCCAAGCGCCGCCAGCGTCTAAGGCCAAGCGTCCGCCTTTCTATTGGGTCTCCGGGCTGCGGGCGGTGGGCGTGGTCTTGGTGCTGGGCTATCACTTCTACGGCCAGTGGCTGCCCGGCGGCTTCATCGGCGTCGACGTCTTCTTCGTCTTCTCTGGTTTCTTGATCAGCGCGCTTTTGCAAAACGAGTTCGTCGAGCGCGGCCGGATTAGCTTAGCGGCCTTCTACCGCCGCCGGGTGCGTCGCTTGCTGCCGGCGGTGCTGACCATGCTCCTGCTCTGTGTGCCCCTAAGCCTGCTCCTGCCAGCAGATTTCAGGGCCCAGCTGGGCCAGCAGGTGGCGGCCGTGCTGGGCTGGGTGACCAACTTCTACGAGATCGCCAGTGGCGGTAGTTATGACGCCCAGCTTCTGCCCCACCTCTTCATCCACACTTGGACGCTTGCCGTGGAGCTGCAGTATTACCTGGTCTGGGCGCTGGTTTTGTATGCCTGTTTCCATTTCCTGGCAGGTGGGGCAAGCTCCGTCGCGCGCCGCTCCCTAGCCAAGCGCAGGCCCTCCCAGGCGCACTCCGGGCTTGAGCGGGCCCGCAAGCTCGCAAGTAGCCTTGCCCTCCTGTTGGCCCTGGCCTCCTTTGTCTGTATGCAGGTCTTCTATAGTCAAAGCCCGGATCTCTCGCTTGTCTATATGTCGAGTGCGAGCCATCTCTTTCCCCTGATGTTGGGCAGCTGGGTCGGTTTGAATGCCGGCTATTCACATACGGGCCTGGTGCGGCGGTTGGAGAAGCTGCCCAGCTTGGCCGGGATCGCCCTCACGGTCTTGGCCTTGGCCGGGATCGTGGCCATGGCCCTCTTGATGCCCTTCGAGTCGGCCTTTACCTATCATGTAGGGATCCTCGCGACCAGCCTGCTCTGCTCTGTAGTGCTGCTAGTCGGGCGTGGCGCCCAGGCCCGTTTGCAACGTATCCCGGAGCTTAAGCCTATCAAGTGGCTGGCCAGCCGCTCCTATGGCATCTATCTCTTTCACTGGCCCTTCTACATCATTTGCGCCTATGGGGTACAGGCCTGGTGTATAGGCCATGGGTTTGACGCCGGGCTGCCCTTCCAGGTGGCGATCATGGTAGCTCTGCTGCTTACTTTGCTTATCGCTGACCTTTGTTTCCGCTTGGTCGAACAGCCCTTTAGGGCAGGTGCCCGGGACGCCTACAAGGTCCACCTGAGGCAGCTTTGCCAAGCGAGCCGGGGCATGCCCGGGGCGGTGCTGGCGACCAGGCGGCGCGAGCGGGCGCTCGCAGCCGGCGCCCTGGTCTGTGTCCTGGCCCTGCTCTGGACACTTGCCCAGGCGCCGCTTGTGACTTCGATCGCGGCTAACTTCGACTCAGCCAGCTTGACCGCGAGCGCCCTCAATCTCAGCCAAGTAGCCGACCAGGGGGCAGCTGGCGGGGTAGCGCCGCCTAAGTCGGGTGCAGCTGCCAAGCAGGCCTCGCTCACGGTCTATACCATCGGCGATTCGGTACCGCTCGATGCCGCGCCGGGGCTGATCAAACTGACCAAAGGCCGGGTCGACTGCAAGATCGGCCGGGCCATGTACGTCGCCCTGCAGATGGTCAAGGCCAAGGTCAAGGCTGGCAATCTGGCCGATATCCTGGTCATTGCCACCACCACCAACCCCCACCCCAACACCCTCGCCTACGCCACTGACATCTGTAAGCTCCTGCCCAAGGGACATCGCCTGGTCTTTGTCAATGGCTATGCCTACAACACCTCTGCGAGCGCCCAGATCACCCGCCTGGCAGAGGGGCTTTCTGGGCTGTCCAGTAAATACCCCTATGTCACCATCGCCGATTGGCGGGGCGCGATCAGCGGCGAGCGCCAGCTCCTGGCCCCGGACCGCACCCACTTCGGTGACCTTAAGGCCTGTTCTAAGCTCTATTGCAAGGTCGTGAAAGCCGCCTTGGCCAGGGCCCAGGCAGGACCGGCGAGGTGAGCATGGCTTTCCTGCGCGCCCATAAAGTCATCATCAAGATGTCCCTCTACTTGGCTTTCTGCGTCCTGATGGCCAGTCTTGCCCTGGCCTGGCTGCCGCTGCCAGCGCGTACGGTGACAAGGCAAGCCGACGCCCGTGGCAACCTCTACAGCGGGACTCAGGATGCGCGCAGCGGCGCTTGGATCGGGCAAGTGGAGATCGACTTCAAGGACGGCTCGCGCTACGTCGGCAGCTTGGACGGCGATGACCTCAGCGGATATGGTACTTTCACCAGCGCCAAGGGCCATAGTATCAGCGGGCGCTTTATCGACGGCGAGCCGGCAGAAGAAGCGGTGACACCCTAGATAGCCCCACTCATTGTGCTATCATCAGTAAGTCATATCACGGGAGCTGTAAAAGGCTGAGAGGCAGGGCGCCATTGGTGCCTGCGACCGTTTGAGCAGTCCGGTAATGCGGATTGGGTCAAATCTCATCTTAGGGCTCCTCTTATCACGAGAGGAGATTGACATGGAGGTCAATCAAAGGTTTAGCCGGGACTCGCGCGTCCGCATCTTGGTGGAGTGCGCCCTGGCGCTCGCGCTCTGCAACGTCTTGAGTTTGTTCAAACTGGTGCAGATGCCCTTCGGCGGATCGGTCTCGCTGGCCATGCTGCCGATAGCGGTGGTGGCCCTGCGCCGGGGGGCTGCGGCAGGGGCCCTGGTGGGAGCGCTCTGGGGGATGCTCGACCTGCTCTGGGAACCCCAGATCGTCTTCTGGGCCCAGGTCATCTTGGACTATCCGCTGCCTTTTGCCCTTTTCGGCGGCATTTGTGGGGCCTTCGCCGGCCTCTACCAGCGGCGCCTGGCCAGTGTGGGGCAGCGCATCGGCAAGGGCTATCAGCGCGGCAGCCTGGTGGTCGTGGTGGCGGTGTGCTTGGGCTGGCTCGCGCGCTACGCCGACGCCATCTTGAGTGGGGTGCTCTTCTGGGCGGCCGACGCGCCCTCTCAGGCCATCCAGGCCGTCTGGATCTACAGTGTCAGCTATAACCTCTTCTACCTCCTGCCCGACCTGGTATTGGTGGCTGTCCTCAGTGTCCTGGTGATGCCTTTGCTCAGTCGGGCCCTGCCTGCGCGGCGTGTCTGCCCGAGCGCCTGAGCGAGCCCCGGCGCCGGGGGAGGGCTTGCCACTCCCGCGTCTCTTGATTAGCTTCTGTCAGGAAAACACAGTAACATAACTTTGGTGTTATGATAAACTAATTAGTAACGATAAGTTGTGTATAAAAAGACGAGACAGGGTATGGGGGTACCATGTCGAGTCGGGCTGATCGAGGCAACGAGCTGCTCCGACCAGAGAACGGAGGAGCGTTATGCTCGAGAAAGACGACCGGCTTTTGCCGGAGGGCAAGACCAAGCCGGGATGGCCCGAGGTCGATCCGTGGTCGATCCAGTTTTCGCTGGTGGATCGGCACAGAAGATTGAAACCCCGGCATAGACATGCTAGCAGCGCTGCGCCTGGCTGGCGTCTGTGGGGTTTGGCGGTGCTCTGTTCGCTGCTATCCTTTTTTCTGGCTGCTGCCCTGCTCTTGGTGGGTTCGGCGGGTTTTCCCAAGCTGGCTTGGGCCACGCCGTCTACTGCGAACATCGGCGGTTTTACCATCTCTTCCACTGTTCCCGATCTAACGGGTTATGTGCGTACGATAACCGGCAACCTCCTAGAGATCGAAAAGGCCGGTACCTATAACATCCAAACCGATTCAGCCACGGTCGGCCCCGGGGCAGACGGCATCCTTGGCACCAGTGAGGACACGCTGATCAACGGCAGCTATTTCGATGCTACGGGCTTCCCGGCCAGCTCAGGTTCTGATCATGCTATCCGAATCGATCCCGGTCTTACGGTTACCCTCAATGTCGTCGGCGACATCTGCTGTGCTCCTCAGCACGCTGAGGCCACTGCTGCAAATCTTGCCGGGAGCGCTCCCGGCATCGCCATCAATAATACCGAATTCTCTGGCATAACCGGTACTACCACTTTGAACCTCAATCTGGCATCCGGCGTGACCTGCACTTGTATCGGCGGTTCCGACGTTGCCACCGACGCTTCTTCGGGTAACGTCGCCACCGCCCCGGGCCTCCAGGTCGAGGATTACGACAACCAAGCGGTCGCCTCCCTCAATATCTCGGGGACGGGCACACTGGACGCTCGCGGCGGCAGCGCGAGCGCCTCTGGCAGCGGCAAGGTCTATGGCGGCGCCGGTATCGGCACCCGTGGCGCTGTCGCGGCCTCTGACTGCAAGGACCCGGATGATGCAAGTACCTATCGCTCCCCGGACATGGGTAACCTCGCGGTCGCTGGTGGCGCCACCGTCATCGCCCAAGGCGGCGCTGGCGCGCCTGGCGTCGGTTCTGGCGCCAGTATCGGTAAGAGCGGTGGCGCCACGGGTGCTAGTGGCGGCGGCCTGATCCAGGCTAGCGATAGTGCGACCTTGGCCGCCTTCGGCCAAGGCGGCGGCGCCGGTATCGGCTTCGGCTCCGGCTCGGCGGATTTTAAATCCCTGCCCGGACTGCAGATGACCGGCGGCAGCGTCATCGCCGTCGGTAGCGCGGATGCTAATAGCAAGTACGGCGCCGGTATCGGTGGCTCGGTCTCCACTACCGCCAGCGACACGACGGTCGCACTTAGCTACAAGGTCAGCGGCGGCTCCCTCTACACCGCAGGCGCCAGGTCTGGGATTTATGCATCAGTACTTAGCTCACCCTCGATCCAGGGGGCGAGCGTCACGAGCGACGGTAGCACCCACGCTTCTCCGGTCTATCTGCCCTCTAGCCTCGCCAACAGCGGTACGGTCAGCGTCCCGGGGGCGGGGCCGGGCGGGGCGGCCTATACGGCCCCCCTCTGCGACCTCACCCAGACCACGCTCGCCGGGCTGACTATCCCGGCGCCTACCAGCGACCCGCTCGCGGCGGTGCTCTGGCTGCCGAGCGGCGCCACCCCGATCGTATATGGCAATATCGAGCTGAGCGCTAAGTCAAACCTCAAAGGCGGGGCGCAGGTTCAAGACTCCCAAATTTATACCTATGCGAGTGCTGGATCTTCCGGCGACAATATCATCTATGACAGCGAGATCGCCTTCGCTAAGCCGCCGATGCCCCTGCCCTGTGTCTACAACAGCGCAGACCCGGTCGCGCAGCCCCTGGTCTCAGCACCGACCTTCACCAACCACACCAACATCACTGTCGTCATGCACTGGGCGGTAACCACCCTGGACTGGGGCACGGCCGCACCTAGTACCAGCGTGCAGGCAGGCGGCCCCGTGATCGCGGCTTGGACTTCGGGCGCCATCCCAGAGCAGACCAATGTCGGTAGCTACCGGGTCTGGTACTATGCAAGCGCTACCGGCTGTGCCGATACGCCCAAGGCCTTCGTCGACGTGACGATAGTCGACGGCACTAATAGCAGGCACTGCGCCGGCTTCATCATCTCCTCGCCGGACGTCACTGTAACCAAGGGTTCAGAGGTCGGCGTCCTCGCGGGCAATATCCTCAACATCGCAGAGTCCGGTACCTACAATATCCAGACTGATCCGGATATGGTCGCCGTTGGGCCAGATGGCATCCTCGGCACTAGCGACGATGTGTTATCCAGCAGTTACAAAGATCATTTTGTCGACAGCGTAAGCGGCATGGAGGACGTGTCCCTGACTGCCGCCACCTCTGCTATAGACCATGGCATCCGCATCGACCCTGACGCTCACACAGTCACCCTCAATGTGATCGGTGATATCTACTGCGCACCCAGTACGGCCCAGGCCCCCGGCATCAGCGTAGGAACCAATCAGCCACAGACCAACGACGTACTCAATTTAGTGATACCTTCCGGTATCAGCTGCACTTGCGCTCCTGCTTATAGTGGGTCTTCCAGCGCTGATGCCGGCGGGGAGCCTGGCATACTGACCGTTTACTATCATTCGGATAATTACCATCAGTACCATACCACGCTCAACATCAGCGGCGGCGGCAGCCTTACCGCCACCGGCCAATCAGATACAACCGATGGCGGCGGCGCCGGCATCGGCACCCAGGGCGGCTACCGCGACCATGAGGACTGCGGCATCATCTCCATCGCGGACACTAGGGTCACCGCCACCGGCGGCAGCGGCGCGCTCGGCGGCGCCGGCATCGGTAGCGGTGGGAGCTCGGTCAAAAGTGATGACACCGGGGCTATCGCCATCTCCGGCAGCGCCCAGGTCAGCGCCACCGGCGGCAGCGGGGCGGCCGGCATCGGGACGGGTGCTGGCTGCCATAACTCTTCGACTACTTCTGGGTCAGGTAGCGGTTGGCTGTCCGGTAATGTTTCTATCTCCAATAGTGCGCAGGTTAGCGCCACTGGCGGCAGCGGGGCGGCCGGTTTAGGAACGGGAGCTTCGAGTGGGGTGAATGCTTCTAAAGGAACACGTGATGCTGGTGATCTGAATGATTATATAAATGCTAATAGCGGAGACTTCTTAGGGACACTCACCGTCTCTGACAACGCCCAGCTCACCGCCACCGGCGGCAGCCAGGCGGCCGCTGTGGGGACAGGCGCTGCGAGCGTAGCTGCATCTGGGGATCTCAGCGGCAGTGTTATCGTCCAAGACTTCGCCACGTTGATCGCCCAGGGCGCCACCGACCAGGGTACCGGTATCGGCTCTGGCTATGGTGGAAACGGCTGGAACCTGCATCCCAATGGTAGCGGCGATGTTTTCGCGCAACACGAGAGTACTATAATTAATAATAATCTTAAGCCTTACATTGCTCCTGGACCTGGTCAATTATCCTTGAGTGGTCACTGCCAAGTCATCGCTATGGGCGGCGGAGGCGACTCTGCGGGCGCTGGTGTGGGAGTTGGCTCGGGGCCATCCCCCGAGCAAACAGGCGCCGTCGGCAAAATCACGGTGGGCGGAGGGTGCCTCTTCGCCGAAGCTGGACGGAATAGAAGAGGCGATGGAGCAGCGGCGGCTATCGGCTCCGGTCCAGTATCAAATGCGTCGACCGTAAGCGGTGCCATGGCGTCACTCGATATCACAGGTGGCAGCGTGCTCGCCATTGGTAACATGGATAGGAAAGGTAAATACGCTCCAGCAATCGGCTCCTCGCTTAATCAAAATGGTCAGGGCGGTACCATCGGGAGTTCCCTTGTCGCCACCGATAGCACCGACAATGTCACCGGCAGCACCGTCACCATGACCGGTGGCTCGCTTTATACTTATGGCGCCTCCAGCGTAGGTAGGAGTGACGGCAAGGTCGACACATCCACGACCGGATCGCCCTCCATCCAGGGTACGGTCACCAATGGCAGCGACACCCTCTATCCGGTCTACCTGCCGCAGAACCCCTTTGGTACCAGTGGCAGCCTGAGTGTGCCGCTCAGTGGAGGATCGACCTACGCAGCGCCCCTGTCCGACCTTACTTCGGTGTATTGTGATGGCAAGTACGTCGCTTCAACCAAGTCAGGCTCGATTAGCGCGGTGCTCTGGCTGCCCGGAGGGGTGCCGACTGCCCGCTATCAAGGCATCGCCATCAGCGGCTACCCGACCACGGCGCAGGCCCTGGTCGCCCAGGGCAACCTCGCCTATAGCACAAGCCTCACCTCCAATATCGTCACTGATGGCGTCGAGCCCTCCTTGAGTGTGGTGGATTTTGCCAATAAGCCGGATGACCTGCCGGACCTTACCTACAATGCCGCGTTCCAGACCTTGGTCTCAGCGCCGACTTTCACTGTGCCTGCCGACGGTACAGGCGTGACCATGCACTATGCGGTGACTACTGATGCGGTGAAATACGCGCCGGCCGAAGGCGCTGCTGCAAGCGACAGCCTGCTCGTTCCCTGGCAGACCGATCTGCCCACCCGCAAGGACGCCGGTACCTACAAGGTCTGGTATTACGGTAGCGCCACCGGCTACACCGCGAGCACGCCCGCCTGCGTCGAGGTGACTATCGCTAAGAAGCCCCTCACCCTCAGCTGGCCTACCGCTTTTAGCAAGATCTGGGACGGCACCAATACCATTTCCCTCTCTGGGCAGGCTAGTGGTGTGAATGCCACCGCCATTAGCGGTGGGGCAGATACGACCCATGCGGCTACCCTCACCACCGCTACCAGTGCGGCCGATGTGCCTGGCGAGATCTGCAACAGTGACTCGACCAAGGTGACCCTTAGCTCCTCTGAGTGGGTGACCACTGGCACCGGTACCGGTGCGGATCCCGCTCTCACTTATAAGTTCGCCTCTGCAAGCGTTACCAGCGCTGGTACGGTCTACGCGACCTCACCTAAGGGTGGCTTCACCCTCACAGGCGATGCCTCGGCTAACTACGTGGTCGACACCACTGGCGCGAGCACCACCTCCGGCTCAGGTACCGCAGCCGTCTACCGCTACACGGTGCTCTCGGCCAGCAGTAACGCCACCATCACCGCGCCTGCCATCGTCATCGACCCAGGCACCCCGACCGGGTCGAGCAATCTCGTCTACAATGCTGCCGCCCAAGACCTGCTGAGCGCCGCTCCAAGCGTCACCACCCCGGCCTCCGGTACAGGCGTGACCATGCACTACGCGCTGACCAACGACTCTACTACAGGTCTTGCCACTGACGGTACGCTCAGCGGCGTGGGCGCCGCCTTCGCGAGCGGCTGGAGCGGCTGGACGGCCACGAGCAGCATCCCGCAGGAGACCGCTGCCGGTACCTACAAGGTCTGGTATTACGCGACTGCCACCAACTACGCTGCCAGCACGCCTGCCTGCGTCGAGGTGACCATCGCGCCTAAACCCCTCACCCTTACCTGGCCCACGGCTTTCACTAAGGCCTATGACGGCACTACCGCCATTTCTACCTCTGGGCAGGCTTCCGGCGTGAGTGCTACCAGCATCACTGGTACGGCTGGCCTTAGCACCGCCTCTGACAACAGTACGGCTGGCGAGATCTGCAGCAGTGACTCGGGCAAGGTGGCCCTTAGCTCCTCTGAGTGGGTGACCAGTGGTACGAGTGGCCTCACCTATAGTTTCGCTGCCGCAGACACCACCACAGCTGGCAGCGTCTACGCCACCTCACCTGAGGGTGGCTTCACCCTCACAGGCGATGACTCGGCTAACTACGTGGTCGACACCACTGGCGCGAGCACCACCTCCGGCTCAGGTACCGCAGCCGTCTACCGCTACACGGTGTTCTCGGCCAGCAGTAACGCCACCATCACCGCGCCTGCCATCGACTGGACGGTGACGCCGGAGTCCTTGACCTACAGCGGTCAGGCCCAAGACCTCGCCACGGCCTCCTTTACGACTCCGGCCGCTGGCTATTCCACGCTGAGTGGCCACTACGCGGTGACCACCACCACTTTCGGCACGGTCGCCCCCACCGCTGCCATGACGCCTGAGCAGACCCCCGGTGTGCTCACGGGCTGGTCTACCACCATGCCCACGGAGACCAATGCCGGCAGCTATAGGCTCTGGTACTATGCCTCTGCGGATAACTACGCCTCCACCACCACTGCTTACAAAGACGTCACCATCAAGCAGGCCAAGGTGACCTTGACCTGGGACGGTGACAACGCAGACGACGGTGATAGCTCGGATCATGCCACAGACTTCTCCTATGGCTATATCGGATCCGCGATCAGCCCCACCGTCAGCGCCACAGGGCTTACAGTAAACGGCAAGACCGAGATCCTAGGGCAGGTCAGCCTCAAATGGAACACCGGTACAGGCTATGCCTACCAGGCGGTAGCGCCCAGCACTGTCTCGGCCCAAGGACATGACTGGTCGGCCCAGGCTTGCGCCCTCTCCGACGGCCCGCAAACAGGCCTTGGTGCAGACCAGGTAGCAGGCCTTGCTGCCAACTACACTCTGGCAGACGTCAGCAATGTGAGCCATGCCTTCACTATCACCAAGGCCAACCCCACGCTGCCTGCCACCTTACCTAAAGCGCTTAGCGGTCTTGTCTACAACACCGACTACCAGACCCTCTTCAGCGCAGGCCGAGGTCAGACTGGCGGTACCCTCTACTACGCTGTCATCGATGCGGCGAGCCCGGCACCCAAGTTCTCCGACTCCGACACTTGGTATAGCGACCCGACCGATAGTGCCCTCGAGCGTAGCGATGCTGGTAGCTACTACCTCTGGTACTACGTCAAGGGCGACGCTAACCACTCTGACAGCGATGTGAATGGTACACCTATAGAGTGCAGCATCGCGCCAGCTGCCGCGACTGTCAGTCAGGCGCCAAGCGCCAGCGCCAACCTTGTCTATGATGCGAGCGCAAAGCAGCTTTTTGCGGCTGGTAGCGCCAGCGGCGGCAGCCTCTGCTACGCTGTGACCAACGCGGCGAGCCCGGCACCCAAGTCCTCCGACTCCGACACTTGGTATAGCGACCCGACCGATAGTGCCCTCGAGCGTAGCGATGCTGGTAGCTACTACCTCTGGTACTACGTCAAGGCCGATGCCAACTACAGCGATAGCGGCGTGTGCATCACTCCCGTCGTATGCAGCATCGCCCCCAAGTCGCTCACTCCGCTCTGGTCGGGTGATACGGATGATACGCCTTGGAACTATACCTACAACGGCCAGGCCCAGGGCCCGACCGCGACTCTCGACAGCGGCATCGCGGGGCAGACCTTGACCCTCGGTTATACCTACACAAACGTCGACGGTACGGCTGCCTATAGCAGTGCCACGGCGCCCACCGAGGCGGGTACCTACTGCGCGACGCTCACCATCGCCGACGGCACGGGCGCTAAGGTCTCAGATTTCACGCTCACATCTGACAGCCAGATCTTCACGATCGCGACCGCGCCTAGCTCCTCAGCGCCGTCCAGTCCGGCTCCGTCCTCGCCCTCATCTCCCTCCAACCCAACTCCGTCCTCGCCCTCATCCCCCTCCAACCCGACTCCCTCGACGAGTGCCGACACCAGCCAGCTTGGGGATAGCTTGTTGGGCGTCCAACGCGCCCTCTACGGCCAAGACCTCAGCGCGGTCGTGACCACGGCCGACTCGACTTTCCTCGCTGCCGCCGCCAATTATCCTACGGGCCTCTGGCAGAATTTCGAGGCTGCCTACAACCAAGCGCTCGCCGCCTACAACAACACCCCGGACGGTTTCGGTGGATACTTGGGCAGCACCCAGGCCAAGGTCGACGCCGCCAACACCAACCTTAGCGCGGTGCTTGCCACCATGGCGCAAAGCCATCAGGTCTTGGCCCAGACCCCCCAAACCGTGACCACTTATGGTCAGAGCCTGACCCTGGTCGTCTCGGGTTGGGCTAAGTCCCTAGCCAAGACTGTCACGGTCGCCGGTAAGACCTTGACGCTCAACGCCAACGCTGGGCGCTATGACCTCAAGGACAGTGCCGGCGTGGTGGTCGGCTGGGTGCTTCTCGATCCGACAGGCCTTAACCTTAGCCAAAGTGCCGCGCCGGACGGCCTGGCCAGCGCAGTCGATCTGCAGCAATCCATGGGTCCTCTACAGACGGCCTCTCCGGTGAGCGCTGCTCCCGTTCTCGCCCAAGTGGCCACGCCCGTGCGCGGTGTCGAGCTCTATCTCAGTGACGCCTTCGTCAATGGCCTGGCCAATGGACAGAGTCAGCTCACGCTCACTTTTAATGACTTCACCAGCGCTACCTACCAGATCCCGCTCAAGGTCGCGCGCGCAAACACGGCCGTCTCTGGTCAAGTGCTGGGCAAGAAGACCAAGAAGGCCCTAAGCGCGGCCACGGTCACGCTCTACCACTTGCAGGGTTCGACCAAGGCTAAAGTCGCGAGCGTCAAGACCAGCGTTACTGGGGGCTATGCCTTTAGCGGCCTGGCCAGCGGCAGTTATAGCTTGAAAATTTCCCATAGTGGCTACAAGAGCTATAGCTCCAAGGCCTTCACTTTCAGCCAAAGCCAGCTGCGCAGGGCCCCGGTCAAGCTCAGCCCCAAGAGCTATAGGGTGAAGCTATCCGCTAATAGGGGAAAGCTAGCCACCAAGTACAAGAAATATGTGAAGCCGGGCAAGAAGGTCACCTACGACCAAAAGTATGGCAAACTGCCGACCCCGAGCCGGGCTCATTATAAGTTCAAAGGCTGGTACACCAAGAAAAGCCACGGCCACAAAGTGACCAAGAAGAGCGCCGTGCACATCACCAAGACCAGCAAGCTCTACGCGCACTGGAAAAAGGTCAAGCATTAATCTGTTTTGAGCAGCGCGGCCTGCCCCGTCGCGCTGCTCAAGTCCACTCCGCCGAGCTTTGCCGTTCTGGTCTATCCGTCATGCCGTATAACCAGAGCCCGGCGCAAAAGCCGCAGATCAGGTCGGCGAAGGGGACAAACTCCAAGATGCAGAAGCAGACCTTGGCGGGCGTCTTGTAGCGCGGATACTTGATATGGGCGAAGAACTTGACCAGCGGTAGGGAAGTGGCCAGCATCACCATCACGTTTACCACCACGAGGATGGCGATCAAGACGCAGAAAGCGGCCAAGAGCGTGGCCATGCCGAGGCTGGCCAAGACTGGGGTGATAAAACCCATCGGCGGGATGAACATCATGAAGATGAAGAAGGGCAGTAGGAAGGGCATAGCCAAAAGGACAATCAGAATAGGGCCGAAGATCAGGGCCAGGATCACCATGTCATAGATGAGGTGCAGGTAAAGGACGGTTTTCGCGATCAAATCCACCAGCATGACCTGGCGTAGGGCATGGGGGCGGGCATACTCCCGTTTGCAGTGTGCGCCAGCCTGGATCAAGATCACGATGCTCAAAAGAACGCTGAGGAGATAGCAGACCACGACCGCATTGACCAGGTCAAGCGCCCAGTCAGAGTCTAGATGGACGGTGCTGCTCTGGAGGGCGCTGTAGCAGGCGGAGACCAAGACCGTGAGCAGCACGTCGGCGGCGACCAAGAGTGCCATCATGGCGATGGTCAAAACGCATCTAAGTTTCAAGACTTCCCTCCAATCAGTGGTTCTTCTATAGGATAGGGCAAACAGACGTGTCGCGCCTTAAGTGCATCAAACGGGGGGCACCCTATAGGGTGTCCCCCTTATTGCAGAGCTGGTGCGGAGGTTGTTATAGAACCTGGAAAAATTGACCGAAAATACACAAGATATCTGCATTTAGCCGCGTGCTAGCTACAAGATGCAAAAAGCCAAAATCCCCACTTGTTTTTTTGAGAGGGGATTTTCGTGTTTTTTGCCAAAGCCGTCTAACATGTGATGGCTTCGTTGTTTGTTATGATTGACGTATACGTTTTGAAAGGATTTGCCATCGTAAAACTTGCAGACATACTTAATAACCGTGAAGGTTTGCACTTTGAAGCCAAAGCGGCGACTAATGGCCTGCCTGGTAGCTTGTGGGAGTCCTACTCAGCGTTCGCGAACACCGATGGTGGCACCATCGTCTTAGGAATAAGTGAAGATGAGGATAAACAGCTGCATGTTACCGGCGTTCCCAATCACATTAATCTTGGTCTTTCGCGAACGCGCGACTATTTGAAAGAAATGGTTAATGCCGGTAGCATTCGCTCTTTTGGGGCGAACCGAAACCGAACCTATAGCTTGTTATCGCCGATGAATGACAAAATCGGCGATAAATCGGCGATAAATAAACCATATGAGTATAGATAAAGAAACAGCAAATTCGCTCAACATCTTAATAGTAGAAGACGACCCGTTGATATCCCAGGGTTTGGACTTTGCCCTGGGCGATGCAGGATATGGCATAACACAGGCAAATGATTTAGCGCAGGCAAAAATTGCTATTGCGTCATCGAGCTTTGATTTGATCTTATTGGATTTGACTTTACCGGATGGTAGCGGCTTCGAACTACTGGATTTTCTCCGCGCAAGAACTGACGCAGCCATGATTTGCATAACCGCTGCAGACGACGAAGCTACTACCGTTCATGCGTTTAACCTGGGAGCAGATGACTATGTAACGAAGCCTTTTCGCCTTCAGGAGCTCCTGGCGCGCATCAAAGCGGTCATGCGCAGGCGTTCTGGTGCAGATGATAACACAGGTGATATAGTGACAGTGGGTGCGTCGAGCGATGTCACTATTGATATAAAAAGCGCACAGGTTACTTTGGATGGCGATAATGTTGATCTGACCGCATTGGAATACCGTTTGCTGCTTTATCTCGCCGTCAACAAAGGCCAAATACTTAGCCGCAGACAGATTTTGGATGCCATGTATGCGGACGTGGGCGAGTATGTGTCTGACAATACCCTTACCGTTTATATAAAACGCCTGCGCGCCAAACTTGGCGACGACGTCATAACCACGGTGCGTGGCATCGGCTATCGGGTCTGAAGCTGAGTTTGCAGCACAATGAGCCGGGAGACCCGCATATTGACGTTTTGCTTGGCGGTGCTTGGCATTGTCGGCGCGGCGCTGGTATTCATGCTGGACATATCAGCCGGTATAGTATGTACTATTACAATAGTATGTGTATATATCACTATTACAGCCTACATACATGCCAGCAATAACAAGGCAAGGTCTCTAAGTGCATTGTTGCAGCATATTAATGCAGTTGAGGGTAATCTGGCCCTCATAGACAGTGAAGAGGGCGCAAAAGGCATTCTCAAAGACGACATATACAAGCTTGTCGCACGCACAAATGAGTACGCCGATGTAATCAACCGCGAACGTGCAAAAGCCGAGGATGCTCTTGCCGACATATCGCATCAGCTAAAAACGCCGTTGGCGTCCTTATCTATATCCATCGATATATTGCAAAGCTCAGATTTAACAACAAAGCAGCGCGAGAAGTTCGTATCCGACATGCGCGTGGCACTCACCAGGATGGAATGGATGGTGCAGAGCCTACTTGCTTTTGCCCGTCTGGATAGCGGCACAATTAAGTTCAAACGCGAAACCGTCAATGCCGCCGACATTGCACGCGAAGCCGCATCGGCCGTAGCCATGATAACGGAGTTGCATGACCAAAGCCTCATGTGCAGCGGAGATGACAATGTCGCTCTGGAGTGCGACCGGCGTTGGACCGTTGAAGCCATCACAAACATCCTTAAGAATGCCAGCGAACATTCTGGCGACGGTACGACGATATACCTTACATACGGGCAAAACCCACTCAGTACATGGTTCGGCGTCACAGACGAAGGCGCGGGTATAAAACTGGCGGATATGGGCGCCCTGTTTAAACGCTATGCCCAGACGAACAATAAAGGCGGTGCTGGCATCGGCCTGCCGTTGGCCATGTCTATAGCAAAAGCTCAAAACGGTACGATAGATGTTGACCCAGGTGGTAACGGCAAAGGTGCTACGTTTACGCTTAAGCTCTTTAAGTGACAAGACTGTCACTTTATCTGTCACCGTTATCTCACATTGCCCCTCTAAGATTGAACATAGACAAGTTAGGGAAACGCTGATTAAAGCATTTGCGGCGCTCAGCCAGGCTCATTACCGCCAGGTAACTTCGCCTGTCTGATCACCACAACTACAATTAACCATCGTCTCCCTAGACGCAGGCGATTATCGAAAGGAAACATCTATGAACATCTTGGAAGTGCGAAACCTCTACAAAACGTATGGAACGGGCGAAACTACAGTGCATGCCCTGCAGAATATAAACCTAAGCATTCAAACAGGGGAGGTCGTTGCTATAGTTGGGCCGTCCGGCTCTGGCAAATCCACACTGATGCACCTTATTGGCGGTGTAGATCTGCCGAGTAACGGAAGTGTTATGGTTCAGGACACGGATATCTACAAGCTCAACCAATCAAAGCTAGCCATATTCAGGCGTCGGCATGTTGGATTAATATATCAGTTCTACAACCTCATACCTACATTAACCGTAGAGGAGAACATCCTCTTGCCGTGCTTGTTAGACGGGCGCAAGGCTCCAAAGGAGAAGTTGGAAGATATATTGGCCGCCACTGGGCTCTCCAAGCGCAGGGGGCATCTGCCTAACCAGCTTTCCGGCGGGCAGCAGCAGCGCGTATCCATTGGACGCGCGCTTATCAACGATCCAGCGCTTGTGCTGGCCGACGAGCCGACCGGTAATCTCGACAGCGTTATGAGCGCGGAGATAATGGAGCTCTTACTGTATGCGAACCGCAGATATA
>JAISGO010000025.1 GCA_031263025.1 Coriobacteriales bacterium | reverse complement strand
TTACCTGGGCAAAACCGCCGCCGGCAGCACCGCCCTTGATACCGAAGACAGGGCCGAGCGATGGCTCGCGTAGTGCCACTACGACTTTCTTGCCTAGCCATGCTAAAGCATCAGAAAGGCCGACGGTAGTGGTGGTCTTGCCCTCCCCTGCCGGGGTCGGATTGATGGCGGTGACGAGGATGAGCTTGCCTGGGTCCTTTGTCTGCGAGCGCAGATATCCTAGGTCGACCTTGGCTTTATAATTGCCATAAAGCTCGAGGGCTTCGTCTGGGATACCAGCTTTGGCGGCGATCCGGTCAATCGGCTGGGGCGTGATCGACTGGGCGATCTCGATGTCTGATTGCATCAGGCTATCCTCCTTATAGGTGAATGGGCATTGCCTACATCTTAGTGGAAAATCAGACCTGGCGCAGATGTTTTATGGCAAAGCAGGCAAGCAGGCAGACAAGGTTGACCAAGACCACGCAGGCGCCGCAGGAAAGTCCCAAAAGGGCGCTTACGAGCATCCCGCCTACAAAACAGGCCAGCGCGTAGAGGGCGGTGAAGATAGTTAAGACTTTGTAGTTGTGGATAAGTTGCATTCCGGCAAGGGCCGGGAAGATGATCACTGCCGACATCAGTAGACCGCCTAAAAGGCGCATCCCCAAGACGACGGTGACTGCGGCTAAAACGGCAAGCAGGGTGTTGTAGCGACCGACTTTGATACCGCAGGCGCGGGCGAAAGTGGCGTCGAAGGTAATAGAGAGGAACTTACGGTAGCAAAGTAGGAAAGTCGCGATCACGCAAAGGCAGAGCAGGGCCGCCAGGGCCAGGTCAAGGCTACTCAAAGAAAGCATGTCCCCGAACAGGAAATCCTCGAACTGGTCTTCGGAGCCACCTGAGAATTGGGTCAAGACTAAAGCAATGGCCAAGGCCGAGGCGGTCATCAGGGCAATGCCGCTATCGCTTCTGATTACCCCCCGCTCGCTTAAGCGCAAGAGCAGGATTGCCGCAACCACGCAGACGACCATCGTAAACCAAATCGGCGCCCAGTGCAAAAAGACCGCAACTGACATGGCGCCGATCCCGACATGGGTCAGCCCATCGGAGAGCATCGCGTAATGACGCAGCACCAGGTTGATCCCAATCAGTCCCGCGCAGACAGCGATCAAAGCGCCGGCGGCAAGGGAGCGGCAGAACAGCGGATCGCTGAAACTTTGGCTGAGGCCCTCCATCCCTACTCCTCTCCGGCGCCTGCGTCAAGTTCCATCCCGCAGACCGCACAATGCGAACCGCAGCTGTCGCGTATGATCTCGTTACCGATGCGGGTATGCTGGAACTGGTGGGCGCTGCCGAAGAAACGTTGGCCCTGTTCATCAAGCAATAATATCTTGGAGGCATGGCGCACTGCGCTGTTGACGTCATGGGTGACCATGATGATGGTCAGGCCCTGTTTGTCGCAAAGCCGGTCAATCAGATCATAGAGGCTTTGCTTGAACTTCGGGTCAAGCCCGTTCATCGGTTCGTCGAGGATCAAAAGACGGGTCGCCATCTGCGCTTGGGTAGCAGATGGGTCTTTCGTCTGGGGCTTCAGGAAAGCGCAGACCAGGGCCCGGGCCATCAGGATGCGTTGCTGTTCGCCGCCGGAAAGGGCCGAGAAGGAAAGATGGGCGGCACTGATTAGACCAACTGCAGCGAGGGCAGCATGGCAGGCCCGGTTTAGGTCGGTCTTGCTGAAGTCACGCCGGGGTAGGCCGGCTGAGCCGGTTTGGACAAGTTCTAGAACCTTGGCAGGGAAATTATGCATGATGTGGTTCTGTTGGGGAACGTAGCTGATTTGGCTGGCATTGAGGCCATCACCGAAGTCGAGCTTGCCGCCGAGCAAAGGTAGGATGCCGAGTATGGTCTCGAGCAGAGTGGTCTTGCCCGAACCGTTCTCACCTACTATACAGAGGTAATCGCCACAGACAAGTTCAAAATTGATTGTTTCAAGCTGGGGGTTACCCTCATGTCCGAACACCCCATCATGGCAGCTGAGAATGGTATTCATGCGGCTGCACCTGCTTTATTCGAGGCATTTGCGTAGCCTTTGCTGTCGCTTGTGCCCTGTGCGCAATCAGCGCAAAGACCATAGAAGACCGTGCGCGAACTGTCGATGGTGAAGCCATGCGCCTGCTGCACGTGCTGGGAGATGCCAGAAAGCTCCTTACAGTCCAGGTGCAGGAGTCGGCCGCACCCTTCGCAGCGCAGGTGGAAATGCTGCCGACAATCCTTGGATTCGGCAGTTGCCACGTATTGATAGCAAGCGCTGCCGCGCTCGCCGGTGTCGTACTTTCTGAGCCGACCAGCCTCAACCAGGAGGGCAAGCTGGCGGTAAATGGTCGAACGTGCGGCAGTGACGCCACGTGCGGCCAAGGTCTGGGCAATCTGATCGGCAGTCAGGTGTCGGTCTCCGACTTGGCTCAAGAAAGCAAGGATCGCTTCGCGCTGCTTACTCGCATAATGAACCTGGGACATACCTTTCCTTTCGCTTAACGAGAGGGATTATAGCATAAATGAAACTAAGTCCTGATTTTGTTTAGTCTAGGCCGGACGTGACAGGTCGACGCGTACCACATCACGGTCAACGTGACGGGTGCCCATGTCCTCATGGGCGGCGGCAATCAGGGCGGGGATGTCGAGGCCCTGGGTGCAGAGCGGTACGCAGTGGCCGCAGGCGGTGCACTGGTCACCGGCACGACCGTCGGGCATCAAACGCTCGCGGTAGAACTGGCCCTCGTTAATTGATTTGCCGTGGCGGGTGTAGTCGTTGTAAAGTTTGAATACCTGGGGGATGTCAACTCCATTCGGACAGGGCAGGCAGTAGCCGCAAGCTGAACAAGCGACTACGTTTTGATCCTCGTAGGCTTGGACGATCCTTGCGATCAACTCCTGGTCGGTCGCACTCATACAGCTGCTCTCAGCCGCGTCGAAGATGTGCAGGTTGCCCTTCAGCTGTTCGAGGGTCTTCGGCCCGGAGAGCACGCAAGTTACTTCTGGCATATCATAGAGCCAACGCATACACCACTCGACCAACGAACGCTTTTCCGGGTAGTCGGCGATGATCTGGTCGACTGCTGCTGGTTTATCGTGAACGATGAAGCCGCCCCGCAAAGGTTCCATCGCCACCATGGCCAGTCCTTGCTGAGCACCCCATTTGAAACCATCGAGTCCGACCTGGGTCTCGGTGTCGAGGATGTTAATTTGGAGCTGGGCCATGTCCCAGTCGTAGGCTTTGACTATCTCTTCGAAGGCCGGACGGTTGTCATGTAGGGAGAAGCCCTTGTAGCGGATCTTGCCTTTTTGCACCATTTTGTCGAGGAAGCCGAAGGCATCGAACTTGAGGCTCTTCTGCCAGTGGCGCGGGAACTGGTTGTGCAGCAGGTAGACATCAACGTAGTCAGTCCCGAGCCGGCGCAGCTCCTCATCGAGGAAGGCCTCGTAATCTTTTGTGCTCTCGATGATCCAGGAGGGGCTTTTGGTTGCAATGAAGACCTTATCGCGGTAGCCTCCTTTGAGGGCCTCGCCGTAGAGCTCCTCGCTAGAGACGTAGACGTAAGCGGTGTCCACGTAGTTGATACCGTGGTCGATGGCGTAACGGATGATGTCGATGGTCTCCTGGCGGTCCTCAGGAAAACGCATCCCGCCGAGTCCGAGCCGGGAGACTTTCATGTCGGTCTTACCGTACTGAACATACTGCATAGCGCACTCCTTACCTCTCAAACCTCTCTAGCTTAGCTAGTCGGGTATTTTGCAGATAAGAAGAAATCTATGATGATGGCGTAAATCACGGGGAACACTCAAAATAGTCAGCCCCCTTGCTAATCAGGAGACCGGCAGGTAAATCTTGTTGCGCGATTGTGGAATCGCTTTCTTGCCGAGCTCTTTTAAGCCTTTGATGACTTCGGGGAGCAAGGCTGCCGGAATGCCGACGAACATCAAATCGTCGCTCACGTCGGAGGCAGCACGGCAGCCGTAGCAGCCAAAGGAGACGTTGAGCTTACCGCTCTGGTAAGGAATCAAGGTGGTCTCTACGCATTGGGCGTTGTAGCCTGAGGCATGCAGGTCATGGCGGGCACCGCTGTAGTAGGAAGAAGACATCAATAGCCACATCACCTGTTCGGGATTAGCGAAAACAGCTACCACATCGGGTTCGGCCGCGATCCGCTCAAGGGGAGTGACCAACGTGGCGCGAATGCTGCGGGCCGGGAGCATCGGGCGTTCGAGGGCCATGTGCTGAGCTGCCTCGATGCTATCGAGCTTATGGAAAAGCAGGTAGAGCTCGCCTGAGGCGAGTTTTTTCGGCATCTCGGAGAGTCCGAGGATGGAAGTACCGTCGGGACAGGCGTGTTTGTCGACTGGAAGCAGGATGGACTGGCCCCGGCGGGCAGCCATCAGCGACTGGCAGTAGCGCATCCGACCATGTGGAATGGGTACGTCAGGCAGAGGGTCATCGGCTTTGATCAAACTGATCGCGACCGCAGACCAGCGTAAGCCGAGGATATCTTTCAAGGTCTGGGCATATTCTACATATTGGCGGCGCGACTCGGGCGCAGGCGGCAGGGCGTGGGTTTGTTCTGGCGCAAGGCTCTGAGACACGCTCTGGGGGCGAGCTGCGACTTCGATGGCATGGACTGGGCATTGGCCCACGCAGGTCATGCAACCCCAACAGGCCTCAGCTTGGCGGATTTGGGGGTGACGGTCATCTTGGCCTTGGTCTGTGAAGACCTCTACCGGGCAGAAGTCCGTGCAGAGCCCACAACCGGTGCAGAGCATGGAGTCGACCGAAATGTCATATTGAAGTTCGGGCACAGAACCTCCTCTCCCCTATTCCGTCGAGTCGGCGCTAAGCTGCGCCCAGTCTACCCCGTGCTCGGCGCCGGGAATCAACCAGGGGTCATAGAGACGTTTGCCACAGGAATCGGTTAATTGGTAGGAGCAGAAAGGCAACAAGGCTCCGTTTGGCATCGTCACCAGCATCGAACATTGCTGGATGCGAGTCAAGTCGAAGTTATAGGCGTCCATGTAGTTCATGATGATAAGCGAGATGCCGTCATCGACGCTTAGACCCTTACGCTGGGCGATGTCATAGAAGACCGACCCTTGGGGGGAGTCGCTGTTGAAGAAGTGCTCATAGTCATCCTTGCTGAGCCCGCGGGTCACCGGCAGGAAACCGCTTTCGGCGGTCTCGTCCTTGACCAGGAAAGTGCCAGTGTCACAAAAAGCGGGGCTCACTCCCAGAGGCCAGATGTCGTCGACTTTGATCATACCAGCGCTCTGCTCGTCGAGGGAGAAGATGACATCGCCCATATTGAGGGGTTTGTCGCGGGTGGCATCAAAACGCCCTGAGGTGAAAGCAGGCTGTAGGGCAAGCCCTGCCACTACGTCCGAGTTGTCACAGGCAAAGCGCAGCACCTGACCGAGCTCATCGTCATTGACACCGGCTACGATAGTCATGGCCAGCACGGCCTGAACGCCTAGGCTGCGACAATTCTCGATAGCTTGGAGCTTGATATCGAGCAGGTCAGCGCCCCGAGTGGCCTGGTAGTCGCTGTCACGTAGGCCGTCGAATTGTAGGTAAACGCCGGTCAAGCCAGAGAACTGCAACTTTTGCAGATAAGCGAGGTCTTGGGCGATGCGCAGCCCATTGGTATTGACCTCGACTCCCCAGAAACCGCGCTGGCGTAGACGGTAGACGATCTCGGCCAAGTCGTCGCGTACGGTAGGCTCACCCCCGGTGAGTTGGATTCCTGTATCAGTGCCGCAAGCTTCTACGATAGCGTCGACGAAACCGTCAAGCCGTTCTAGGGGCACATCAGAGGCGTCGGTCTCGGCTGACATGAAACAGACCGGGCAGTGCAGGTTGCAGCGTTGGGTGACCTCGATCTCAACCAAGGTGGCCTTACGCTGGTGACGTTGGCAAAGGCCACAGGCGCGGGGACAAGGACGCTCGCTTGGGCGGATGGTCTGGGCCTTGGGCGCGCTATGGGGTAAGCTGAGGCTTTGGAAGTGCTGGTAATGTTCGATGTCCGGCCAAATCGGGAAGCTCAGGGGGCCGTGCTCGGGGCAGTCGCGTTCAAGGTAGACGATGCCGTCCGTGCCGCCTACCACTTGGGCGTCGAGTACGCGAAGGCATTCCGGACAAAGCGCTTTGGTATGTTGCAGGACCTGGCGTCCCTTGGTTGGTGTGGTCATCACGCACCTCGAATCTTACTTATCTATGCCTTCGCGGCTATCGCGGTCCTCGTTGGGTGGCGTGCTGACACGCAGCCCCATAGCGTCAATCCAGCCTAGGAAACGCTTAGGTACATAGAAATCAGGCTGGAAGCCATGTCCATAAGCGGCCGAACGTGCCAGGGTGATGGCGTGGGCGAGATCTTGACCATCATCGATATCGGCGACTGGCTCCATGCTGTAGAGTGGGATCTGCTCTGGTTCGCACTTGTCGACATAGGCCTGAAGGGCCGGCCGGCCATTGTTGTTGTAATAGACGCCCTGGTGATCCATGGGAGTGTCTTTGGTCCAGCCGATCACCGAAACGCCGCACTCTTGGCAGGGTGCTTGGACGAGACCGCCCTTCTCGGGGCTTTCCCGAAGCAATTTTTGTAAGTAGCGGAAAGCCCTTTTGACGTGGCTTAGGGGCAGCATCGGGATGTCCCCGCCCACCGAAAGTACAGAGTCATAGCCACGCGCGAAAATCTGCTGGAAAGCGTTGTCAAAATGGTCATCGAAAGTCGCGCCCTCGTCTTCCAGGAAAGTGAAGGGGCGGGGCCAGGTGCCGCTGTCGCGGTAGAGCTGCTCAAGCACGGCGACGTTTGCGGCGGGTGTGGTGGAGAAGAAAAAATCATACTCGTGGGTATCGAGGTTGGGATCAACCGCTCGGGCCTTGCTATCCTCTTCCTCGAGTTGGCGCATCGCCTCGCAGCAGAGCTCGGTGACGTCAAAGAGCGAATTGTGGAAGAAAAGGGCAGCTTGCTCGGGACTGAAGATCCCTCCTTTTTCCTTGGTCAGGCGGGTCTTGACCAAGCCCGGTAGGGGCGGTTTGGTGAACAGGAGCAGAGCGTGTTTATAGTGCTTAGCCATCAGGAACCTTTCGGATTAACTCTTCTATAAGATTATATCTTATAGCTATTTCACCCTGCTTCACAAGAAAGCAACGAGACTAAGGACGAACTACCTGCACGGAAACATATTTTAAAGGCGCAGGGCGAGGTAGTCACAGATACGATCGGCTAACTCTCGCTTGGAAAGCATGGGCAGCTCTTCGGTCGCGTTGGTGGAAACAAAGGTAACTTGATTCTGGTCGATCCCGAATCCCTGACCGGCGGAGACGTCGTTGGCAACGATCAGGTCGGCGTGCTTGGCGATGAGTTTGGCCTTGGCATTCGCGAGCAGGTCGGTGGTCTCGGCGGCGAAGCCGACCAGGAAGCGGTTGCCCTTGTCTTTGCCGAGCGCGGCGAGGATGTCCGGGTTGGGCAGGAAGTCGAGGTGTCCGGAGAAATCAGCCTTCTTGAGTTTATGATCGAGCGGTGCAGCCGGGCGGTAGTCTGAGACCGCAGCGGTGCAGATTGCCACGTCGGCTTCCGCGAAAGACGCCAGCGCCGCCTCGTACATCTCTCGGGCGGAGACGACATCGATGCGTTTGATCTGCGCTGCGCAGGTCAAAGCGACCGGCCCCGTCACCAAGGTCACCCTAGCACCCATCTGTCGGGCAGCCTCGGCGATGGCAAAGCCGGTTTTGCCGCTGGAGGGGTTGGAGAAAAAGCGTATCGGATCAAGGTATTCGTGGGTCGGGCCTGCGGTGATGAGGAGCTTGTGCCCCGCCAGGCGCTGCTTGCGGGAAAGCGTGGCCATGACATCGGCCACTATCTCCTCGACTTCTGCGATGTGGCCACGGCCGACATCGCCACAGGCGAGCTCGCCGGTCATAGGTTCGATAAAGACGGCGCCGAGTTCGCGCAGGCGTTTGATCGAGGCCTGGGTGCGCACGTCGTCGAGCATCGCCGTGTTCATAGCCGGGGCGATCAGCACAGGACAGGTCGCGGCCAGAACCGTAGTGGTGAGCAAGTCGTCAGCGACGCCGGCGGCGAGCTTGTTGATGAGGTTTGCGGTCGCCGGCGCGATGCAGATGAGGTCGGCTTCCTTGGCCAGTGAGATATGATGGATGGGGTCGCCGGCTTTGTCGAAAAGCTCGAGCGCGACCGGCTCGCCGGTCAGGGTGCGAAAAGTTGCAGGGCCGACGAACTCGGCGGCGTGCTCGGTCATCACCACCTTGACTTTGAGGCCGCGTTTTTTGAGTAAGCTCACGATCTCGCAAGCCTTATAGGCGGCGATGCTCCCGGTCACGCCGAGTAGGACGGTCTTGTTCTTCTCTTCCATGCTGTTAGTATAGCCTGAGACAGATAGGGACTATTTCGTATAGGTGAGCTTCGCAATTGGTGACTCCCAGACCGAGACCTCTTCGAGCGTGATCGTCTGGGGCAAGGTTTTGGCCATCTCCTCATAGATTACCCGGGCGAGGTTCTCGGCGGTGGCGTTGATCTGGTCGAAAGGTGGAACCTCGTTCAAGAAGTGGTGGTCATAGTGGTCGAGTATTTCCAGTAAGTCCTCTTTGAGTTGCTTGAAGTCGTACATGATGCCGACTTGATCGAGCTGGCTACCACTCACGCAGACCTCTACGTCCCAAGTATGTCCGTGTAGGTTGCGGCATTTTCCGGGGTAGTCACGTAGGGCGTGGGCGGCGTCGAAATGTTCTTTGACGGACAAGGTGTACACGATGTTTCCTTTCGGTCTCTCTTTACTTGATCGGTTGCCAGCGTTTGATTATGACAGGGCTTTCGCTCAGTCGAGTTCGAGCATGATCGGACAGTGGTCGCTACCGTAGACGTCACCGAGGATCTCTGCCTCGCGGATGCGCGGGCGCAGGTCGTTTGAGGTGAGGAAATAATCAATCCGCCATCCCGCGTCGTTCTTGCGGGCGTTGTTACGGTAGGACCACCAGGAATAGGCGACCTTGTCCGGGTAGAGGAAGCGGAAGCTGTCGGTGAAGCCGGCCTCGAGCAGGCAGCCGAAGTCGGCGCGTTCCTCGTCGGAGAAGCCGGCGTTGCCGTGGTTGGTCTTGTCGTTCTTGAGGTCGATCTCCTCGTGGGCGACGTTGAGGTCGCCGCAGGCGATGACCGGCTTGGCGCCCCGCACCTGGGTTGCAGGCGCACTCCCATCGGCCAGCCCTGTGAGCAGACGCCGGAAGGCCGCGCCCCAGACCAGGCGGGCGGCGATGCGGGCGAGCCCGTCTTTGGAGTTGGGGGTATAGCAGGTGACGAACCAGAAATCGGCGAACTCCAGCGCGCAGAGCCTGCCCTCGAGGTCGGACTGGCGTAGGTCATCGGCCTCGCTGGCAAGCCCGGCCGCGCTCTTGTCGGTATAATGTTCGCCGGCCTCATAGGCTGCAAAATTGCGGCCTTCGAAGTGCTCTGCGTCAAAGGCGCGGGCGGACGCGATATCCTCCTCGCTGATCTCCAAGCTATGCACTACTTGGAGCGGCTCGCCGACCACGGTCGGACGGTAGAAGACCGCAGTCCCGCTGTAGCCGGGACGTTCGGCGAAGCTCCAGACTTGCTGGTAGTCATCCGCGAGGGCGAGTTCGACCTGGCCCTCCTTTAACTTGGTCTCCTGAATGGCGAATATGTCAGCATCAAGTCCCGCGAAGATGTTGAGGAAGTCCTTCTTCAGGACGGCCCGCAGACCATTCACGTTCCATGAGACGCAGCGCATTATTCCTCACTCCATTCCACCACTTGGCCCGCAGCAAGCGAGGCCGAGACATCGATGATGCGTTGGTTGGAAGAACCCTTGAAAAGCAGGGCGTAGCTCTTCTTGTCTTGTTCAAAGGGGCCGTCGACCAGGACGTCGACATTGTTCAAGAGCTCGCGCTTGGCGCCGCCCGCTGCGAGCAGCTCCTCGAAGAGGTAACCGGAATAGGCCCACACGTTCATTGGTTGGCCGTTTGGCTGTTTACCTTGCTCGTGCGCGAGATGGGCTAGAGTGGTCAAGCCCTCGGGCTGTTCGAAGGGCTCCCCACCTGAGAAAGTGAGGCCCTGGAGTAGGGGGTTGGTCTCGACCTTGGCCCAGATCTGCTCCGGGGTGCGCAGCACCCCGCCGTTGACATCCCAAGACTCAGGGTTGTGGCAGCCGGGACAGCGATGACTGCAACCTTGTACGAAGATAGCAAAGCGGATGCCGGGGCCGTCAACGATGGAATCGTCGGCGGTGCCGAAGATGCGCAGAGCTGAGCTCTGGTCGGGTTTTGCTGGGCTGTTCTTTTGTTGAGGGGTCATGCTTTGGATTTTAGCCTAAGTGCTAAGATTGGACTTAGGCTATTCGATTCATCAACAAAGGAGACGCAACATGGCCGGGATGCAAGAACAAGAGTTTATTTGGAAGAACGGGGAACTGATCCCCTGGAAGGACGCAACTGTGCATGTGTTGTCGCACGCCCTGCATTATGGCACTGCGGTCTTCGAGGGGGCGCGTTGCTATGAGACGGCCGACGGTGGCTCGGAATGTTTTCGCCTGCTTGAGCATATGCAGCGCTTAGAGCGCTCTGCCAATATGATCATGATGCCACTGCCCTATAGTGCCGAGGAGTTGGCCGAGGCGACCATCAGACTGATTAAAGCATGCGGCCTCTCGCGGGCCTATATCCGCCCGATTGCTTTCCGTGGCTACAATATGTTGGGCGTGAATCCCTCGGCCAATCCGATTGAAGTCGCTATCGCAGCCTGGCCTTGGGACTCCTATCTCGGTCCGGAAGCGATTGAGAAAGGTATCGACGTCGAGATCTCATCTTGGCGCCAGCGCTCCCCCAATGCCACCCCGGGGGCCATCAAATCATCGGCTTCTTATCTGAACAGCGGCCTGGCTAACATGGAGGCAATCGGTAACGGTTTCGGCGAGGCGATTCTCTTGAATGAAGCTGGGATGGTGGCTGAGGGCTCCGGCGAGAATCTCTTCGCGGTGCGCCGTGGCGTGCTCACCACCCCTCCCCTCTCAGATGGTGTGCTGGAGGGCCTGACCCGCGCCTCTCTGATTGAGCTTGCCCATGATCTCGGTTATGAGGTGCGCGAGGCCTCGATGGTGCGCTCCGATCTCTATGTTGCCGACGAGGTGTTTTTCAGCGGCTCGGCTGCCGAGTTGACCCCGATCTCCCATATCGATCGCCGCCAGATCGGCGCTGGCCGACGTGGGCCGGTTACGAAGCAGCTGCAGGAGGCTTTCTTCGATATCGTACAGGGCAAGAATTCCAAATACGATAAGTGGCTAACCCGAATCTAAGGGTGCGCTAAAACCGAACCAGCAACTGGGAAAAACAGAAAGGGGGACACTCCATAGAGTGTCCCCCCTTTCTGTTTTAAAAGAGTGACCTTAACGGTGTTTCCACTTGAGGTAGGCGATGGTGAATTGGTCGAGATCACCGTCTTCTAACACCTTATCTGCTTGTGAAGTCTCAACCCCGGTACGAGTGTCCTTGACTAGGGTATAGGGGTAGAGTACGTAGTTACGGATCTGGGTGCCCCAGCTGGCCTGGGTCTTCTC
>JAISGO010000026.1 GCA_031263025.1 Coriobacteriales bacterium | reverse complement strand
CGTTCAAGGCTCAAGCCAATCTCATCCAATTGGCATTTCTCGCAAGGGCCGTTGATTCAAAAGTCCATCGCGAGAGGATTTCCCCGCAACCAATTGGCGATCTTGGCTTTCGCCTTTTCTCTCATTTACCATAGTAAACTTCGCTCAAGGCTCAAGCCAATCTCATCCAATTGGCATTTCTCGCAAGGGCCGTTGATTCAAAAGTCCATCGCAAGAGGATTTCCCCGCAACCAATTGGCGATCTTGGCTTTCGCCTTTTTTCTCATCGCAGAAGATAATCTGTGCGCTTGTTGCGCAAAAGCGCCACTCTTCCTGAAGATGTGTATAATATCGATAGTTTTGCAACACAATCACAAAGGATTAAGAAATGGACGAGACGAGCAGTGTTCTTGAGTTGATCGATGAGTTGACCAGCTACATCGAGGACGGCAAGCCATCTTTGGGCAACAAGGATAAGCGCAGTATCGACGTTGGGCCCGCCTTTGACATCCTTGAAGAGATTCGTCAACGCTTCCCCGCCGAGATCGCCCAAGCTAAACAAGTCCTGCGTCAAAGCGACGAGATTCTAAGCGACGCCCACGCCAAAGCCGACCATATCATCGAAGACGCCTCCCAACAGGCCCTGGTCATCGCTGGCCAACAAGAGATTATGCGGATCGCCCAAAGCCAAAGCGATGAGCTGCTCGAAAATGCCCGCAAACAGGAGCGTTCTATCCGTAGCGGCTCTGAGGAGTTCGCCGAGAGCGTACTCGACCGGGTCGAGAGCACCCTTAACACCCTCCTAGAGACCGTGCACCGCTCCCAAGACCGGATGGGCAGCAGCAACTAACGCGCTGCCGCGAAAGAGAATAACCACAGTGCGAAAGCGGCTTCTTGATTGAAGCCGCTTTTCATTTGGGCGTCGCTACCTGCCGCGTCGATCAAGGCTTGGCGCAGTACTGCCAGGTCATAATGCTCAAGCACTGCGAGGTCTTTTTTTACCTGCCATTCTTGGCGTTTGGTCTGGGTGGCGAGCTGCTTTGGAGAACGCATACCGGATTCTTGCAGGCTTTTCAAACGTAGCAGGCCGCGCAAACGGAAAACACAGCTGGCCAAGAGATGAATCGGGGTCTCCTTGGGCATATGCGCGTAAAGATGGTAGGCCAAAGGTAGGTTACCTGCGAAGACCGCGTCACCGAACTGCCACACCGTCGGCGCCTGGGCCGCATTGACTAAGGCATCAACCATGCCCAGATCGACCTGGGCACTGCCCCGAGCCCGGCTATAGTCTAAGAGCTTCTCCATCTCCTGGCGGATCTGCTGAGTGTCGCCGGCAGTCAAGGAGGCCATCTTCTCTGCCGCTGCATAGTCCATCTGCAAGCCGAAATCGTGGGCGAGATTGCGGATATACCCGCCGAGATCGCGTTTCTTCTTGGGCGTGCAGTCGATCATTGCTTGGCTGGCGAACCCCTTGACCGTCTTGACCAAGGGGTTCGTCGTGGCGAGCTTACTAGCAGTGACCAAGAGTACAGTGCTCGCGGTTGGTTCGCTCAGATAATCTACCACCAGTGTTTGGATCTCTTTGGGGGCGTGGTCGAAATTCTTTAGCACCACCAGCCGGCGTTCGCTGAAAAGCGGCAAAGTGGTCAGAGCGCCTTGTATGCGTGAGACCAGGTCTTGATCGGGGCCAGCCCCTGTCATGTCCACGGAATCGTCAAAGAGCGAGCTTGTGACATCTGGGCGAGGTTTTCCGGCCAAATCAAAACTATCGTAGCCATCCTCATTACAGCCGCAGAGCTTGGCCATCCGCGCAATCGCCACCCCGGCTTTCACGCTATCGTCGCCGAGCAGAAGATAGGCCGGCAGGATTTGTCCTGGCTCCGTTGCCATCTCCTTAAACTTCCAGTTTGCGCAGGAAAGTCTGGAGACGGGCGCTTTGGGGATGGGCGATAATCTGCGGGCCGCCTTGTTCGGCGATCAGCCCCTTGTCGATGAAGATCACCCGGTCGGCCACCTCGGCGGCGAATTTGATCTCGTGGGTCACCACCACCATGGTCATGTGCTCATCGGCGAGGTCACGCATGATCTTGAGGACGTCGGCGGTGAGTTCCGGGTCGAGCGCGCTGGTCGGCTCGTCGAAGAAGATGATCTCGGGGTCGAGGGCGAGGGCCCGGGCGATGCTGACCCGCTGCTGTTGTCCACCGGAAAGCTCACAAGGTACCGCCTTCGCCTTGTCAGAGAGGCCCATCTGGTCGAGTAGCTGCTCGGCACGCGCCATCACCTCGGCCTTGTCCCGCTTCTGCACCTTGAGCGGGGCGTCGGTGATGTTGCGGAGCACGCTGAAGTGCGGGAAGAGGTTGAAGTCCTGGAAGACCAGGCCGACCTTATCGCGTACTTGGCGGCGCACCGCCTTCTTCTTAGTCACCAGGATACCATCGTATTCAAGCTCACCCCGGTCGAAATGGTCAAGCAGGGTGAGACAACGCAGAAGGGTCGACTTGCCGCCGCCGCTGGCGCCGATCACACAGACAATCTCGCCCTTATGCACGTCGAAGGAGATGCCTTTCAGCACCTCGTTCTCGCCGAAGGCCTTATGGGCATCGGCAAGATGCAGGATCGGCGTCGCGGTCATGGCCACGCTACTGGACGCGTTGCCCTTTGCGTCCGTGATAGCGCTCGTCGCTGCGCTGATGTTCGCGCCCGTGGCTGCGCCCATGCCCTCACTCATGGTAATAGCTCAACTTCTTCTCGCCCCGGTTCATGATGAAAGCAATCAACAGGTTGAAGAGATAATACACAGCGGCGGCGATCACGAAGGCCCAGAGGTTGGCATAGTTGGAGACGATGTTCTGGGCCTCGGAGAACATCTCGGCGAAACCGAGGGTGAAGGCCAGAGAGGTGTCTTTCACCAGCGAGATGACCTCGTTGCTCATCGCCGGCAGGATCCGCTTGACGACCTGGGGCAGGATCACCCGGAAGAAGGTCTGCAAATGGCTATAGCCGAGCACGTTCGCCGCTTCGTATTGTCCCTGAGGGATAGAGACCAGGCCGCTGCGATAGATCTCCGCGTAATAGGCAGCGTAGTTGAGGATGAAAGCGATCAGGATGGCGATGAACTTGTAGCCAGAGCCGAGCGAGACCCCGAAGGCCAGGCCAGGGCCGAAGAAGACCACGAACAGCTGGAGCATCAGCGGCGTGCCGCGCATCACCGAGATGTAGAACTGGGTGATCAGGCGCACCAGGAAGAACTTGCGCATGCGCAAAAAACAGACGAGGACGCCCAGGATGAGCGCGCCGATCAGGGAGTAGCAGAAGATCTGCAGGCTCCCCAGCGCGTTAATCAAGAGCAGCTTGATGATGGTTTCGATAGTCACTATACGACCTGTTCGAGCTGCCCTCCCCCCCCGTTCAGGAAAGAGCAGCTCTCAAACTCAGGACTTGACAGGTTCCAGCTTAGGCCTGGCTACGCACGTAGATCTGGTAGCCGGCGGTCGGATAGTCGATGGCGATCGCGTCGACCGAACCTTGATCGAGCTCGAGGAAAGCGTTGCTGTACTCGGCGATAGTGCTGATATGGCAACCATTGCTGGTAAAAGTCGAGGATTTCTTCAGCGCATTCAAGGCCGAGCTGTCGTTCTGGGCGACGATGTTCTTGTTCGCCAGCCCGTTGAAGTCAGTGATGCCGCTGTCGGACTTGACCACGATGACCTGACGGTTGTTCATGTAGGGGTCGGTCCAGGTGTACTGATCCTCACGGCCCTCGATGGTGAAGCCGTTCCAGATGCAGTTGATGTCGCCACTGCTGAGCTCGGCGTCCTTGGCGTCCCAGTTGATCGGCTGAGCTTTGAAAACCCACCCCATGCGAGTGCATACCTCTTTGGCTAAATCAAGGTCAAAACCAGTATAACTGCCATCGGTGGCCTGATAGCCAAAAGGCGGAAAACCTTGGTCGAAACCGACCGTTAGGGTGGTGATGCCACCCTTGTCTGCTGGCATCTTGTACTTCGTGCTAGTCAAGACCCATTGCTTCATATCGATGCCTTTATCGGCGTAGTTCTGGGCGATCTTGTCGATAGTGCCGTCCTTGTACATTGCCACCAAGGTGACCTCAACGGCGTCACGCAGGTCAGTGTCACCTTTCTTGAAGCCGACCCCATAATGCTCGGTGGTCAGGGTCTGGGGAAGGATCGTGTACTTCGATTGTTGGGTGGACGGGGCCGCCGTGTTCGCGTTCTGGTCGCTCGCCGACCCGCCGCAAGCACTCAGGGCCATCAGGGCAAAGGCCATGCTGGCCGTAAGCAGCAAGAGCAAGGCCGTGCGCAAACACTTATTCAGATTCTGCATCTAATCTCCTTCGTTGATATAGAAAACAAGGGCAGGCTTATTATAGCCCGCCCTTGTCAATGGTAAAAGCAAAATGTGTCCAATAGCGAATTATTCCCCAAAGGTGTCGCACATCTTCTTGATGTAATCGTAATAAGCGTCAACTTCTTGTTGAATCTGGTCGATCAAGTCTTGGCGCTTAGTCGGCTTGAAGAGGTGCTTGTAGCGGCCCTGGGCCTCGAGGAACTCTTCGACTGGCTGAACCTTGGCCTCGCGCACTTCCTTCATCGACCATTTACCATGGTCGATCTCGAAGAGCGGCCAGAACTTGGTCTGGAATGCGAGCTTGGAGATGGCGATGGTCTGGGAGCCGTCGTAGCGCCAACCGCGTGGACAGGGCGCGAGGACGTTGAGGAAGGCCGGGCCCTCCACCGCGAACGCTTTCTCGGCTTTGCTGACCAGGTCCTTCCAATCGCCGATCGAGGCTTGCGCAGCATAGGGGATGCGGTGGGCAGCCACGATCGAGGTCAGATCCTTGCGCTGTTGCAGCTTGCCGGGGATGGCCTTGCCGGTCTCGGAGGTAGTCGCCCAAGCATAGTGGGGGGTGGCACCGGAACGCTGGATGCCGGTGTTCATATAGGCGCCGTTGTCGTAGCAGACGAAGACAAAATCATGTCCACGCTCGAGCGCGCCGGAAAGCGACTGGAAGCCGATGTCATAAGTGCCGCCGTCGCCGGCGAAAGCCACGAACTTGACCTGCTTGTCCCGGGCCAGCTTACCGGCACGCTTGAGGCCCTTGACCGCCGACTCGACCCCGGAGATGGTGGCCGCGACGTTCTCGAAGGCGTTGTGGATAAAAGAGCAGTTCCAGGAGGAGTAAGGTAGCGCGGTAGTGGAGACCTCAAGGCAGCCGGTGGCGCAACCCGCCACCACCTCGGTGTCCTTACCCGCGCCCATCATCACCTGGCGTACCGCCACACTGGCGCCGCAGCCGCCACAGAGGCGGTGGCCACCGCAGAGACGCTCGGGGATCTCGCTGTATTCTTTGATGTTTGCCATTTGATCAACCTTCCTTATTGGGCCTTGTTGGTGCCCAGGTAGTGCTTACCCTGGTCCAACTTACCCGCGGCCAATTCCTGTAGTTCGCTATAGACCTGGCGCATCAAATCCAAGGTGACGTCGGCGCCGCCCAGACCGTAGATGTAATCACGGGTCGGGATGTGGCCGTCCATCGGATAGAGCGCACAGCGCACGTCTTCGCCGAGCGGCGCGTACTGGGCGCCGAAGCTGTCCGAGCGATCCATAATCGCGATCGCCTTGGCGTTCTTCAGGCCCTCACGCACTTCGGCGGCCGGGAAGGGCCGGTAGAGCTTAAGGCGCAGGACGCCAGCCTTGACGCCCTGCTCACGTAGCTCACGGGCGACCGCCCGGGCGTTACCGGCCGAGGAGCCTAGGATGACGATGATATAATCCGCGTCCTCACACTCGAAAGCGTCAACCAGGCTGAAGGGGCGGCCACAGATCTTCGCCCACTCCTCGCCGATGCGTTGGATAGTCGGCTTGACGCTATCGATGGCCAAGCTCTCGCCTTGCTTGAGATTGAAGTAGGCGCCGCCGACGCTGGCGAACATACCCTGGGAGACCGGGTGGTCGCCGCCCACCATCGGCTCACGTGCGGTACGTGTACCAAGGAAGTCTGCCACGGTGGCGTCGTCCATCAGCTCACAACGCTCCATCGCATGGCTGGTGATGAAACCGTCCATGGTGGTCATCACCGGCAGCTGGACGTCCTTGTCCTCAGCCACCCGGAAACTGACCAAGGTGTTGTCGTAAGCCTCTTGGGCGGTCTCGGCGAAGAAGATGATCCAACCAGCGTCGCGTGCACCCATCACGTCGGAGTGGTCGCCGTGGATGTTAATCGGGGCGGAGATGGCGCGATTGGCGTTGGCCATCACGATCGGGCAACGCATGCCAGCAGCGATGTGCAGCTCCTCGTACATCAGAGCAAGGCCCTGAGAGGCCGTCGCCGTGGCGACCCGGGCACCGGTGGTGGAAGCGCCGATGCAAGCGCTCATCGAGGAGTGCTCGCTCTCGACCGGCACGAACTCGGTGTGAACCAGCCCTTCAGCCACGTACTTGTCGAACTGCTCGACGATCGCGGTCTGAGGGGTGATCGGGTAGGCCGCGACCACGTCAGGCTCGGCCTGACGGTAGGCTTCGGCCACCATGGTGTTGCCGTTGGCGGCCAGGACTTTCTGTTCTGCCATTATTCTGCCTCCGCTTCGTTCTCGGGGATCATCTTGAGGGCCTCAAAACGGCACTCCTCGGCGCAGATGCCGCAGCCCTTGCAGTGCTGGTAGTCGATGCCGGTCATCTCCTGATCCTTGACCAGGATGGAGGAGTCCGGGCAGCTCACCCAGCAGAGCATACAGTTGGTGCAGTTGTCTTTGTCCCAGACCGGGCGGATCGAGCGCCAGCCGCCGGTCTCATAGTCATCGGAGTTGCCGGCCTCGATACTGACACCGCCGAGTGGGATCTGAGTATAGTCCCAACTCTCAAAGTCGCGTACGTCTTTCATGCTACCTTGACCTCCTTCGCGGCCTCGTCCACACATTGTAGGTTGGCGTCGATGATCTCCTGGGAGAACTTCTTGCCGAAAGTGCCCAGCAGCTGCTCTTTGAGGGCATCGATCTCGATACCGCCGGTGACTGCGGCCAGGGCGCCGCAAATCGGGGTGTTGGGGATATCGCGCTTGATCAGCTTGACCGCGATACCGGAGGCATCAACGGTGGCGACTTTGATTCCCGCCGGAATATTGAGCTTGACCCGCACTTCCTCGGGTGCAAGCAAGCTATTGATGATCAAGGTGCCATCCGGTTTGATCCCTTCCAGCACGTCGACCAGGTCGAGCAAAGTGTGGTCCAAGACCACCACGATGTCGGGGTCGGTGATGTTGTTGTGCACCTCGATCGGTGCGTCCGAGATACGGGTAAAGGCGCGCAAGGGCGCTCCAGTACGCTCGGGGCCGTACTCAGGCATGGCCTGGATATAGCGTCCCTTCAGAAGTGCCGTCTCGGCCACCAGCTTGGACGCGGTCACGGCACCTTGGCCGGCCCGCGCATGCCAGCGGATTTCGGTCATATTCTGCATATAGAATGCCTCCTTCAGAGTTAAAGGTGATTTCGATTGTAGCGGATTTAAGCGGGATCGCGCCGAGCAGAGGTTTTCGGCGGTCATAAGCTAGCGCGGCAGGGGGCCCAAAGGGCTGTCCGGCCACCGCAGGGCCCTGCGGCTCACTTGCTCGCGATTGCGGCGCGCAGAAAGTCCAACCAAGGCTTAAAGCCTGCACCGGTCGTGGCCGAAAGCGCGAAGACCGGGGTGGCGGGATTGAGATCGTACACATGCGCTGTGAACTCGGCTTGCTCGAAGTCGAAGACCGGCAAGGTGTCAATCTTGTTTAACACCACCGCTTGGGCGATTTGGAAGACTCCGGGGTATTTGAGCGGTTTATCGTCGCCCTCGGGCACGCTGGCGATCACGATCTTAGCATCCTCGCCCAGCTCGAAATCGACTGGGCAGACCAGGTTGCCCACGTTCTCGACCAGGATCAGGTCAAGCCGGTCAAGACCGACCTCTTGGTCAAGCGCCGCCAGGGCCCGGGCCACCATATTGGACTCAAGGTGACAAATCCCACCGGTGTTGATCTGCACCGCTGGGATGCCCGCGGCTTTCATCGCCTGGGAGTCGACGTCACTTTGGATGTCACCCTCGATCACCGCGATAGCGAGTTCTTGGCGGAGCGCCCGGATAGTGGCCAAGATGGTCGAGGTCTTGCCCGCGCCGGGAGAAGCCAAGATGTTCAGCATGTAGATGCCGTGTTTAGCCAAGAGCTCGGCGTTTTGGGCGGCTTTAGCATCGTTTCTAGCAAGGATCTTCTGGTTGAGCGATATCTCCATAGACAGGATTATAGAGCATGGTCTAAACTGCGGGCTTTGCATGGCACGGCAGGCGCCCCGCCTCGGCTCAAAGCGCGCAGGGCACTCCTTAAACCGCTCGGTGCAGGGCTAAGACTTCGCTATCGCTGAGATAACGCCACTGGCCAAGCGGCAGGTCGCCCAGTTTCAGCGGCCCGAAGCTTTGGCGGTTGAGGGAAAGCACCGGATGATGCACGGCGTTGCACATCATCTTGATCTGTCGCTTCTTGCCTTCGCTGATGGTGATGCGGACTTCGCTGGTAGTGCGCTCCGGGCGCAGGATGCGCACCTTAGCCGGCGCCGCCTGGTAGCCGTTGCGCAATACGATGCCGCGCTCCATCAGCTCGCGATCGGCCTTGCTGAAGAGCCCTTTGACCACGACTTGGTAGACCTTCTCGACATGGTGCGAAGGGTGTAGGAGGTCATGTCCCAAATTGCCGTCATTGGTGAAGAGCAGGGCCCCGGTGGTGTCCTTGTCCAAGCGCCCGACCGGGAAGATGTCCGGATGAGCGGCCAAGGGAACCAAATCGGCCACGCTGGCCCGGCCCCTTTCATCAGCCATCGTGGTCAGGTAGCCGGCAGGCTTGTTCAAAAGCAGATAGACTGGCTCTGACAAGGGCTTGACCCGCCGTCCGTCCACTTTGACCTCGGCCGCCGGCCCCAATACCTTGGTGCCATGTTCTAGGATCGTGGCCCCGTCGAGCGAGACCCGACCGGCAGCGATCAGGCGCTCGGCGTGGCGGCGCGAGGCCACCCCACAAGCGGCCAGGTATTTCTGTAGGCGCACTGGATACTGCATGGACATATTCTAACCCTAGGCCAGAGAGCCGGTAGGGGCCGGGCGGACGCGCGGCCAGCCGACGGTGGGCTTGGTTGGGAAGAGGTGGTTGTAGTAGAATCCAGGCTGATTATTTACGACTATCTTCGAGGTAACACGTGCTACAACCTTACACTTTGAGACAACGCGAACTGCGTCAAGGGTTATATTGGCCGGAGTTCGAACACGACGCCTGCGGCATCGGCATGATCTGTCAGATCAAAGGCCGGCCCTCGCACCAGATGGTGGACGACGCCATCCACATCCTGGAGTCGCTCAAACACCGTGGCGGAGTCGGCGCCGACCCCCTCTCCGGCGACGGCGCCGGCATCCTGACCCAGCTACCGGTCGCATTCTTTACCAAGATCGCCCAAGAAAGCGGCTTCGGCCTCCCAACCGGGAACCACGCTTTCGGCGTGGCCATGCTCTTCGTCTCCCCCGAAAGCGCCGAGGCTAAGGCTTCGGTGGCGCGCTTCAAGACTTGCGCCGACGATCTCGGACTTGAGGTGCTGGGCAGCCGTGCGGTCACCTGTGACCGCGACTTCGTCGGGCCGACCGCAGCCGAGGCCCTGCCGCAGATCTTCCAGGTCTTTCTCAAACGCCCCCAGGAATTGTCCACCGAACAGTTCGAACAGCGCCTCTATCGCCTGAGCAAGCTGGCAGCCCACCGCATTCGCGAGGGGCAGGACAGCGATCTTGGCGCCGATGATTTCTTCTACGTTTGCTCCTGCTCTTGCAAGACTATCGTCTACAAGGGTATGCTGCTCCCAGAGCAAGTCCAGAACTTCTACCTTGACCTGCAAGATCCCGCTTACCAAACGGCGATCGCCTTGGTCCATTCGCGTTTCTCCACTAACACCGCGCCGAGCTGGGAGAGGGCCCAGCCGATGCGCCAGATCATCCATAACGGCGAGATCAACACCATCAAGGGCAATGTCAACTGGCAAAACGCCCGGGAGGCGCGGGCGGCCCTGCTTGACCACGACCCCGAGCTTGCCGCCCTGCGCCCACTGATCGATCCCCAGGGCAGCGATTCGGCGATGCTCGACGATTTTGTGGCTTTCTTGGCCAACCATGGTTACAGCCTGCCCGAAGCGATGCTTGTCACCATCCCACCGGCTTGGGAGAACAACCCAGAACTAGCGGATGACGTCCGTGCGATGCACTGCTACCTCTCCTGCCTGACCGAGCCCTGGGACGGGCCGGCTAGTGTCTCTTTCAGCGACGGCCGCTTCGCCGGCGCCCAGCTCGACCGCAACGGCCTGCGCCCTTCGCGCTACTACGTCACCGATGACGATCAGCTGGTCTTATCCAGCGAGGTCGGGGTCTTACCGATTGACCCTGCCAAGGTGGTACGCAAGGGCCGCTTGCTCCCGGGCAAGATGCTCTTGGTCGACACCGCCGAGGGACGCATCATCGCCGACGACGAGCTCAAGCACGCCTTCGCCGCGCGTCGTCCCTATCAGCGCTGGGTCGAAGGTATGCGCAGCCTGGAGGAGCTGTGCCCAAAGGCGCAAGAGCAGACAGAGAATCTAGCGATGCAGCCGGACGAGGTGCGCTACAAGCAGAAGCTCTTTGGCTACAACTGGGAGGATATCAGCCTAACCCTGCAGGCCTTGGGCGCAGACGGTGCCGATCCGACTGCGGCGATGGGCTACGATGCCCCCCTTGCGATGCTCTCTAGCCGGCCCCAGCTACTCTACAACTATTTCAAGCAGATGTTCGCCCAGGTCACCAATCCCCCCATCGACAGCATCCGCGAACGGCTGGTTACTTCCACTGAGGTCTACCTGAACAGCCATGGCGACCTCCTACACCCAGACGCGGCCAACGCAGAGCTGGTCACGCTGCCCACACCGATCCTTTCTGCAGTCGACATGAATAGACTCGAGCGTCTTGACGGCAGCCAGAACGGCTATCACAGCCGGCGCTTGGCGATGCTCTTTAAGTCTGAAGATAGTCTCGAAGATGGCCTCAAGGCGCTTTTCCAGGCCGCCGACCAGGCCATCGCAGAAGGCGTCCAGATCATCATCTTAAGCGACCGCGAAGCTAACGCTGCTAATCTGCCGATCCCGGCCTTACTGGCCTGCGCTGGCCTCCATCACCATCTGATCGCCCGAGGCAGCCGAACTGCTTGTAGCTTGGTGGTCGAATCGGGCGAACCCCGCGAGGTACATCATTTCTGCTGCCTGCTCGGCTATGGTGCTAATGCCGTCTATCCCTACCTTGCCTATGCTAGCCTATCCGAGATCTCCGGTGCCACTGCCGAGAAGTATCAAGGCGCGGTGAGCGACGGTATCGTCAAGGTAATGGCCAAGATGGGTATCTCCACCATCCGTTCTTACCTCGGTGCGCAGATCTTCGAAGCAATCGGGCTAGACCATACCTTGGTCGACAGGTACTTCTGCGGCACGGTGACGCCCGTGGGCGGCATCGGGCTTGACAAGATCGAAAGCGATGTGCGCGCACGTCTACACGCAGACGATGGCCCAGCCAGCGCCCTGCCCCCCGGAGGCGAATACCGGCTGCGGGCTGGCGCCGAGGCGCATTTAGTCTCCCCCCAGTTGATCTACTACCTACAGCAGGCCTGCCGTAGCGGCGACTATCGGCTCTATCAGAAGGCCTGCGCCTATGGCGACCCCGCCCCCAACGCAGACGGTGAGACCCAGGCTTTCCGTCTGCGCGACCTACTGGCCATCAAGGGAGTGGACGGGGCACTAGACTCTGGCCAAGCGATTCCCCTCGACCAGGTAGAGAGTGTCGACCAGATCGTCACCCGTTTCAAGACCGGGGCGATGTCTTTCGGCAGCATCTCGAAAGAGGCCCACGAATGTATGGCCGTGGCGATGAACCACCTCCACGCCAAGTCCAACTCCGGCGAAGGCGGCGAGGATCCACTCCGCTACCAGCCAGTCTCTAAAGCCGAAGCCGCCGCCCCCGAATATGCCGACCACGGCATCGTAGCCGGTGACGACCGCTCCTCGGCGATCAAGCAAGTGGCTTCTGGGCGTTTCGGCGTAACCATCGACTACTTGGGACATGCCCGAGAGATCCAGATCAAGATGGCCCAGGGCGCCAAACCTGGCGAAGGCGGCCACCTACCAGGCAAGAAGGTCTGGCCCTGGGTGGCGCGCAACCGCTACTCGACTCCCGGTGTGCAACTCATCAGTCCCCCGCCCCACCACGATATCTATTCCATCGAAGACCTCGCCCAGCTCATCCATGACCTGAAGAGCGCCAACCGCGAGGCCCGCATCAACGTCAAGCTAGTCTCCGAGGCCGGGGTCGGCACCATCGCGGTTGGCGTGGCCAAAGGACTGGCCGACACCATAACCATCTCCGGCTTCGACGGCGGTACCGGCGCTGCCGCCCGCACTTCGATCCGCCATGCCGGGCTGCCCTGGGAGCTAGGCGTGGCCGAGGCGCATAGCGCGCTCGTGGCCAGCGGCCTGCGCGAGCGGGTGCGCATCGAGACCGACGGCAAGCTCTTCACCGGCCGCGATATCGTGATTGCCGCGATGCTCGGCGCCGAGGAGTTCACCTTTGCCACCGGCCCTCTGATCGCGATGGGCTGCGATATGATGCGCGTTTGCAACAAGGACACCTGCCCGGTCGGTATCGCCACCCAAAATCCGAAATTGCGCCAGTGCTTCGTCGGACGTCCCCAAAACATCGAGAACTTCATGCGTTTCGTGGCCCGTTCTGCCCGCGAGCTGATGGCCCGGATCGGTGTCCGCAGTTTTGACGAGCTAATCGGTCGCAGCGATTTGTTGAGTTTGCGTCCGTCTGTCCTGGAGAGCACAGATCCGTCACTGCAACTTGATTTCGAACACTTCCTGCATCCTGCTGGTCAAATCCACAACAGCCAGCTGCAGCAGCACGACTTCGCCAACTTGTTCGAGGGGATCGGCCCTAGTCGGCCAAGCCACCAGAGCTTTGCCATCAACAACCGCGAACGCACCCTTGGCACCATCCTCTCCAGCCGGGTTGACCATGAAAATGGCAGCGCCGGCCTAGCGGAGCAGAGCATCGTACTGGATTTGGAAGGTTCGGCTGGTCAGAGCTTCGGCGCCTACCTCGCCCCCGGCATCAGCTTGAATGTCAGCGGAGACGCCAACGATTACCTGGGCAAGGGGCTTTCCGGCGGCCGAATCAGCCTACGTCCACCTGCCGCATCACCATTCGTTGCTGCCGACAACATCATCTGCGGTAACGTCGCCCTCTATGGCGCGACTGCTGGCCAGGCTTATCTGGCTGGTATCGCCGGAGAGCGCTTCTGCGTGCGCAACAGCGGCGCCACTGCCGTAGTCGAGGGCGTCGGCGACCATGGCTGTGAGTACATGACCGGCGGCCGGGTCTTGATCATCGGCCCGACCGGTCGCAACTTCGCAGCTGGCATGTCCGGCGGCATCGCCTATGTCTGGGATCATAAGGGCAATTTCGCGGATCATTGCAACCTCGCGGGGGTAAGCCTTTCTGCGCTCGATGATGACGACCGGGCTTACGTACATGGCTTGCTTCAACAACATTTGGCGGCGACCGGCAGCGAGCGGGCTCGCGGCCTCCTCAAGGCTGAGCACTTCGCTGATTTTGCCGACCAAGTCGTCAAAGTAGTGCCAGATGCCTATCAAAAAGTACTAGACGCCTTAACCGCCGCCCAAGGCGAGAACCTGAGCGAGGAGCAATCCATGATACGCGCTTACGAAGCAGTGCAGGGGGTGGCATAATGGGTAAGACCGGAGCTTTCATCACGACCGCGCGCAAGGCCGCGCCGGAGCGTCCGCTGACAGAACAAGTGCAGGATTTCGAGGAGTTCCATCAGTTGTTCACGAAAGCGGATCTGCGCGAACAAGCCAGCCGCTGCATGGACTGCGGGGTGCCTTTCTGCCACGTTGCCCAGACCATCGAAGGAGCCTCGGTCGGCTGCCCCCTCGGCAACTTGATTCCCGAGGTCAACGACCTCGCCTACCAGGGCCGATTCGCCGAGGCACTCGACCGCCTGCACTTGACCAACCCTTTTCCCGAGTTCACCGGCCGGGTCTGCCCGGCCGTCTGTGAGGGCTCCTGTGTCCTCGGCGAACATAAACCCCCAGTCACCATCAAGGAGATCGAGCGCTACGTCGCCGAGCAGGGCGGCGTGGATATAGACGCGACCGAGAACAGTCCCCAGACAGGAGCAAACTCCTCCCCTACTGTTACCGCTGCCTCTGCCCAGCGCGTCGCCGTGATCGGCTCCGGCCCGGCTGGGCTGGCCGCCGCCGACGCCCTCAACCGCCGTGGCATCGCTGTCACCGTTTTTGAGGGGGCAAGGCGCGCCGGTGGGCTGCTCACCTACGGCATCCCCAACATGAAACTGGACAAGTCAGTGGTGCAGGCTACAGTCGAGCGTATGGCCGCCGCCGGCGTCACTTTCAAGCTCAGCTGCAAAGTAAACGAGGGCAACGCCGCGCAGATCAAGGCCGACTTCGACGCGGTCATCCTCTGCGGCGGCGCCCGTGCCCCGCGCATGCCCAAGATCAATCCAGAGCATCTGGCCGGCTTCTACCCGGCGATGCGCTACCTCACCTACACCACCCAACGCCTGCTCGGCGAGACCGACTACGAGGCCGCCCTTGAAGCCGAGGGCAAGCACGTCATCGTGGTCGGCAACGGCGATACCGCCACCGACTGCGTGGCCACCGCCGTGCGCCAGAAAGCCGCCAGCATCGCCCAACTCTATTACCGTGCACGCCCCTCTGCGACGCGCAGCGAGAGCCAACCCTGGCCGCTCTACCCCAAGCTCTTCAAGACCGAGTACGGCCAGGCCGAGGCTGCCTTCGTCTACGGCCAAGACCCGCGCGAGTTCTCGGTCAACCCGACCGCCCTGATCGGCGGCGAGGCTGGCAGCCCGGACGCGGGCCGGGTGGTCGCTATCAAGACCCAGCAGACCAGCTGGCAGATGGTCGATGGCAAGAACACCATGTCCTATGTCACCGGCAGCGAACAGACCCGCCCCGCCGACCTGGTACTCATCGCCACCGGTTTCACTGGCCCCACCCCTGAGCTGCCCGCCGCTTTCGGCGTCAAGCAGGACAGGCGCACGAACGTGGCCACCGCCGCCGGCCACTATGCCACCGACGTCACCGGTGTTTTCACCGCCGGCGACATGCACCGCGGCCAATCCCTGGTCGTCCACGCCATCCACGAAGGCCTCGCCGCCGCCGCTGAATGCGCCGCCTGGCTCGCTGCCCGCTAACACAACTGCAAAAAACAGGGACACCTTATAAGGTGTCCCTGTGTCTTTTCGCCTGCCGGGAACACTCTATAGGGTGTTCCCGTTTTCCTCGCCCACTCGTCATTAGCCAATTTATCCGAGCAGTCTACGATACCACCTGTGCTCACTCGGTTTCCACGGTTTCCTCCTGAGCAGGATAAATTAGCTCTCCTGTAGCCTCATTGGTCACCTTTACCGGGAAATTCCGATAAGTGATAAGGAGATAATCTGGGCAGCTCTTGAGCTGCCTTCCCCCCTTGATGGCCTTCTCGATACGGTAGTCCATCTCGAAAAAGTCGTCTTCTTCGGTTTCGACGCCAGCGTCGATCTCAACTTCGTTATCGGAGTCGTAGGAGGTGAAGTATGACGCAATGTAAACGTCACCTTCAGCGAACTCGAAACGCAGATTGGCGTCGATATCGATTTTCGTATACTTCCAAAGAGCGCCTAATGTGTTCTCCTCTTCATCTCTCCAATAGGACATTATCGTCTCCTTCTATCAAGGACATCTATATCCCTTCCGCAATTAACTGCAAAAGTCGCTTCTTTTGTTCAGGACTCATCTGCGCAGCGTTGCGAGCAACAAGCTCGATGGCATCGTCCAGGCCTGCCTCATCGGGACTCTTCTGTCCTAACAAGGCATCGGTCGTCGTTCCCAATTCCGCAGCGATGCGCGATAGCGTGATAGCCCGCGGCTGACGATCATCATTCACGTAGCGCGACATCGCTGCCTCGGTCACTCCCACGCGGTTCGCGAGTTCTCTCTGACTTATTCCGTGCAGTTCCATCATTCTCTTTATGTTCTCCCCAACTTTCATGTTCACTGCCTTTCGTTTTACTTACCGTTATTATAATTTATATTTCCTCTTTTGTCAAGTTTGTTTCCCAGTAATGCCATGTTCCATCGGCAATGTGTAGTCATTCATGCTATAGTTTATTGATACGTCAGTGAGAGGAACACCATGTCGACTTTAGCGGTACGGCCAGCCCGGGATCTGCGCAATCATTATGCGGAGATCAACGCGATGGTGCAGAAGCACCAGCCGGTCATCATCACCAACCGAGGCCACGCCGAATCAGTGGTGATCAGCCTTGACGAATACAACGAATTACAAAGTTACGTGGACCGCTTCGATGAGGCCTGGATCGCGCACGAGTTGGAACAGACAGAGCAACGTATCGCCTCTGGAGAGACCACAGTGCTGGACGAGAAAGACTTCAAACGTGCCTTGGGATGGACTTGATGACCTACAAATTCAGCGCTACCAGTGAAGCCCTCGCCGACGTCAAGGAGATCCTCGCTTTCAACTGCCGCTTTTCCGAACGCTACCAGCATAAAGTCGAAGAAGCCTTAAAACAGGCTTTCACGGACATCAAACAAGAGCCAGAACGCTTCCCGACTTTCTTCTACCGACCCGCCTACCGCCGCGCTTTCGCCGGCGACTACAACGTACTCTACAAGGTCAACGAACGTAAATCGAAGGTAACGGTGATACGCGTCCTGCACTACCGCCGCAACATTGACACGCTGCTTCCGTCAATAGGCCAAGAGGAGTAGCAAGGGGTGTAGCAAGCGCTCTTCTCCCTTATCATATGTGGGAATGGCGCCAAGCGCCCCACCTTGCCAAGAAACGGCGGTAGCCCTGGCTCGCGGGGAAAGCCCGCGAGCCAGGATACTTTCGCCTGCGCTATTTCTTAGTCACGATCCAAGCATCCGGCAGCCGCCGCCCGGTGGTCTTGGCCGGGGTCGATGGGATGCCGATGAGCTTACCCTTGTAGGCCATGATCGAAGATGAGCCGCCATCGCAGAGCACTGCGTTGGTGGCACCGTACTTGACTAGCACTTTAGCCAAATCGGCGACGGAGATGCCGATGGAATGACCAGGCTGGCGGCCATCTACCGTGGCCAGAACGACCACCCCAGAGGCAAGCTGGCCAATCGCCGTGCGTGGCTGTTCGCCGAAAGCCGCCGTCTTCGAGGTCACCTTGCCATTCTTGACCATCGCCGGACCCCACTGGGTCATATCGCGGATGCCGAGCTTAGCCGGATTCTTGATCTGACCGACCACAAGCTGGCCTGCCTCGGTGAAGCCACCACTGTCACGTCCATTGCTCTTGCCGATGAGCTTGCCCGAGGCCATCGCCCAGCCACCGATGCTGCCGCCGTTACCCGAGCCACCGGGGTCATGGAAGCCATTGGCGTTGATCGCGGCGATGGCGTCGTGTTGGGGGAGATAATCAAGGATGTGCTCCCCCGCCGAGCCCAAGGTATCGGCTTTCGCAATCTTGACCCGGGCTGCATCGTCAACGAACATCAAGCGCCCGCTGTAGCGGCTGTTCTTGATCTGCACGATGAGCAAGCCTTGGGCATAATCCGCTGTGAGTACCTTGTTCCCCTTTAGGTCTTTAGCTGGTGCTGGGGTATCGGCACTTCCTGCCTGCCCCAAGATCTCCTGCCACATCGCGTCGGTCTTGTTCACTGGTGCTATTGGCGCTGGATCTACCGCCGGTACTGGATCCGGCGCAGGCGCCTCCCCACAAGCGCTGAGCCCCCACAGCCCAAAGGCCAAAACCACCCCAGCCAACACAGACAAAGCGGGTTTAACCGCTCCCCTCACTTCTCGCATATACCCTCCCCAGAATATATATTACGCAGCTTATTGTACTACTCGCAAGCGGCGGTGACGCGCTAAATAACCTTGGCTATTTCCTAGTCACGATCCAAGCGTCGGGCAAGCGCCGCCCAGTGGTCTTGGCAGGGGTCGAGGGAATGCCCACCAACTTGCCGTTGTAACCCATGATAGAGGAAGATCCCCCGTCACAGAGGACGGCATTGAGGGCGCCATACTTAATCATCACCTTAGCCAAGTCAGCCACTGAGATACCGATGGAGTGACCGGGCTGTCGACCATCCACCGTCGCCATCACCACCACCCCAGAGCGCAGTTGGCCGATCGCTGTACGCGGTTGGATGCCATAACCAGCGTCGGCTTCCGGCACTTTGCCGTCAACCACCATCGCCGGGCCCCACTGGGTCATATCGCGAATGCCTTCTTTAACTGGGTCTTTAATATCACCGACCACTAACACATTGCCATTGGTGAAGCCGCCACTGTCGCGCCCGTCGCTCTTGCCGATCAGCTTACCACCAGACATGCACCAGCCGCCCAAGCCACCGCCGTTACCCTCCCCTCCCGGATCATGGAAACCGTTGGCGTTGGTGCCAGCAATGGCATTGTGTTCAGACAGATAGTCGAGGATGTGCTCGCCGTAGGAGCCAAGGTGGGCGGCGGTCGCGATCTTGACCCGGGCCGGGTCGTCGACGAACATCAGCCGGCCGGTATAGAGGGCGCTCTTGATCTGGACGATGATGATGCCCTGGGCATAATCGGCGGTCAACACTTGGTCGCCGTTCACGTCGTCTACCGGAGTCGGGACGCTTGGCGCGACCCCGAGGATCTCCTGCCACATCGCATCGGTCTTGTTGGTAGCAGAAGTGTCAAAGACGACATTGGGATCGCTCTGATAACCAAGGGGCTGGTTGACCCCGACCATCGCCTTGTCGATCACCCAAGGCGGAAAAAACCAAGTCGCCAACCACTGATGGGCAGCAGTGGTCATCGCAGTCTGTATCCACATATTACGCAGAGCCGAAAGCCCCGGGCAATCCGTGAAAGCGAAGACACAATAAAACACCGCCAGAAAAGCTAGGACGGCAACCAGGATCTTGCCTGGTTTATGGCGCATCTTCATCTTGCCTTTCTTGCTCAGGCGATGCGCCTTGCCGCGCTTATCGAACTTGACCGGCCGCCCCTTCTTATCACGGCTGACCAGCTCACCAGAGCTGTCGCGATGCCCTAAAGCCGGATTCGTGGCCGCTGGTTTTTCTTCCCTAGAGATAACGGAAACCCCCATTTCCTTATGATGCTTGCCTCTCCCCGTTGTATAACCTGTTCGCATAGGGATATTTTAGCAGAAGCAATGCCGCAGCCGTTTCAGGTATCGCAGGCCTTGCCGGGCCAAAATTACCTTACGGTATCGAGTAGTCAGAAGAAAGGAATTACGCAACTATTACGGAGAATGCGATTTTTCATATATTCCGAGTAGAAATCGCTCTGGCTGGCAGC
>JAISGO010000043.1 GCA_031263025.1 Coriobacteriales bacterium | reverse complement strand
CGAACTCTATCAAGAAGGTTGCCCGGTCTATGCAGTGGACGCGGACTTGGCCGGCTCTACCACTACCGCCAAACTCGCTTCGGTTGCGCCGGGCCATCATATCGATGTTGGTATCGCCGAGCAGAATATGATTGACGTGGCCGCCGGCCTCTCCCTGGCTGGCAACGTGGTCTTCACTGGATCATTCGCGGTGTTCGGCACCGGGCGGGTCTATGACCAGATCCGCAATACCGTTTGCTATGCCCAGCTCAATGTCAAGATCGCGCCCACTCATGCCGGTATCAGTGTGGGGCCAGATGGCGGCTCGCACCAGATGCTCGAGGACGTGGCCTTGATGAGCGTCCTGCCCCATATGCGCGTCCTGGTGCCAGCCGATTACCAGTCGGCCAAGCAGGCCCTGCGCATCGCTGCGCAAAACGCAGGCCCTTTCTATATCCGCTTGGGCCGGGCTGCCCTGCCTGAGCTTTACGGTCCTGCTGTCAATCTTACCCTTGGCCAGGCCCAGTTGTTACGCCAAGGTAGGGATTTGACTATCCTGGCGATGGGCACCGAGGTCTCCTTTGCCCTTGAGGCAGCCAAGGTTCTGGCCCAAGAGGGCATCGAAGCCGAGGTGATCGACGTCTTCAGTGTTAAGCCCTTGGACGAGACCACCATTCTTGACAGTGTTGCCAAGACCGGGCGGGTCGTGACCGTCGAGGAACACAGTGTCAGGGGCGGTCTTGGCACTATCGTGGCATCGCTTCTCGTCCTCCATCCTGGTTTGCTCAAAGCCCCCTTGCAGCTCTTGGGAATGCAGGATTGTTTCGGCACTTCGGGGACGGCCGAGCAGCTTTTCGCCCACTTCGGCCTAGATGCTGGCGGTATTCTGGAGGCAGCGCGCAGGCTCCTTTAAAGTTGCTTGAAATCCTGCTTTCTCGTGGCACAGCTGGATTTATTTTGCTATATTACAGCTTATACCTAGCGGTGACGAAACCGCCTGACTGAAAGGAAACCACGATATGTCGAAACCATTGATCAACTCTGAGGATTGTTCGGCTTGCGGCATCTGTGTCGATACCTGCCCCAACGAAGTTCTGGCCATTGAGGGCGACAGCGCTGTCGTTGCCAACGAGGACGCTTGTACCGCCTGCGGTGACTGCTTGGATGAGTGCCCGATGGGGGCAATCACCGAGATCGAGCAATAAGGGGCTGTTCAGCCTCGTTCCTCACCCAAAAGGGTGATTGAACCGCTTAGCTGCCCCTGTCCGGATCAGGACGGGGGCAACTGTGGTGTGCTAAACTCAAGGACATGATTAAAGTCTTAGTGAACGGCTGTCTCGGTCGGATGGGTTCTACTGTGGTCGAGGCAGTGCAGGCTGCTAGTGACCTGCAGATGGTGGCTGGATTCGATGTTAATGCTGATTCGGATCGCCCGGGTGCTTTCCCTCTCTTCAACGATCTCAGCCAAGCCCTCGCGCAGTCTGCTCCCGACGTGGTGGTGGACTTTACGATTCCAAGGGCTGTCTTCGATAACGCCAAGCTCTGCTTGGGTGCCGGCGCTCGGGTGGTGGTCGGCACTACCGGACTGGTACAAAAGCAGATAGCCGACCTGGAAGCTTCGGTTCCGGCAGGAGGCTGTCTCTTCATCGCCCCCAACTTCGCGATTGGTGCAGTCCTGTTGATGCGCTTCGCCGCAGAGGCGGCTCCCTATTTCGATGACCTGCAGGTCATCGAGCAGCACCGCGCCGGCAAGCTCGACGCTCCGAGCGGTACTGCGCTCGCGACTGCCCAGATGATGGCTGCTTCGCGCAGCCGCGCTGCTTCGCCTGCTCTGCGTCCCTATCAAGGTGATGCAGCGGCTTATGGCATGGACGTATCGGGTATCAAGTTGCATTCGATGCGCTCTGACGGCTTCGTCGCTAACCAGGAGGTGCTCTGTGCCTCGGCCGGCCAGACCTTAAGCCTTAAGCACGAGAACATCGACCGTCATGCCTATATGCCTGGCGTGTTATTGGCGATTCGCGAGGTGATGGGGCGTCAAGGCCTGATCGTTGGGCTTGAGAACTTGATGGACCTGTAAGCTGCGAGAGCCTGGGGCGCTGCCTGCGTCCGCCGCGCTTTGACCTGCCGTTAAAGGAGGAAGATTCCATGATAACCGCGAAATCCCTCGGTGCCCTGATCACCGCTATGATCACCCCTTTCGATGCGAAGGGAGCGGTCGATTTGCCTCAGATGCAGGCTTTTGCAGAACGCCAGATCGCTGGCGGTGTGGACACCCTTTTGGTCTGTGGTACCACTGGCGAATCGCCCACTGTCTGCTATGAGGATAAACTGGCTTTGTTCAAGGCAGTTTGTGAAGTTGCGGTCCCACGCCAGGTAGCGGTGATCGCCAATGTCGGTGACAACTCCACCGCTGATACCGTGGCCTTTGCCAAACGTGCGGTCAAGACCGGCGTCGATGCCCTGATGTGTGTAGTGCCCTATTACAACAAACCACCGCAGGAGGGACTTTACCGCCATTTCAAGGCTATTGCCCAGGCGGTTCCGGAGACTGCCATAGTGCTCTACAACATCCCTGGTCGCTCAGTGATCAACATGGAGGCTATGACCACCCTGCGCCTTGCCCGGGACTGCCCCAACATCGTCGCCATCAAAGAGGCTTCGGGCAAGCTCGACCAAATCAAACAGATCATCGAGGGCGCCCCGGCTGACTTTAGGGTCTTTAGCGGGGAGGATAGTGACACCTTAGAGATCATGCGCATGGGTGGCGCAGGGGTGATCTCTACTGCCTCCAACGTTGCTCCCCAGGAGATGCGGACCTTGGTCGATTCCTGTGCGGCCGCAGATTGGCCGGCGGCTACGACCCAGCATGAGCGCCTACTGCCCTTGATGAAAGGGCTTTTCGTTGCGCCCAATCCGATCATGGTCAAGGCGGCCTTGGCCTTGAGCGGTTTTCCTGTGGGCGGTTTGCGCCTGCCCTTGATCGAGGCCGATTCCGAGCAGCGCGCCGAGCTCAGCCAGATCATGGCCAAGCTAGGCTTACTTGCTTAAACAGCCTGTCCAAGACACCGGCCTCCTACCACGTAGCTGTCGGCTCTGTCCTCGTCAGTGTGGCGCTGATCGCCGGGCCGGCCAGCGTGGCCAATGTGGCGCGGGATCCGAGCTTAAGGTCGCCCGGGCCGCGCTCCATCTTTGGGAGGAGCCGCCCTTGAGTGGCGGCGCTGCTGTCTCCGGCTTCGGCGGGAGCGGCGCCGTTTTCTTCTCGGGCTGCCCCCTGCACTGCGTTTATTGCCAAAATGCCCTTATCTCCCAGGACGGCTTCGGCGCGCCGGTCACACCCGAGCGTCTCTCCGAGATATTCCTCGAGCTTCAGGAGCAGGGCGCCTATAACATCAACCTGGTCACTCCGACCCACTACGCCTCCCAGCTCCGGGTCGCCATCCGGCGCGCACGCGAGCGGGGCCTGTCGCTGCCCGTGGTTTGCAATACCTCAGGCTACGAGCGGGTCGCTACCTTAGCTGGGTTAGCCGACGACGTCGATATCTACTTGAGCGACTTCCGCTACCTCGAGCCGGATAGCGCCGCGCGTTATTCTGCAGCGCCGGACTATCCTAAGGTGGCCTGGGCCGCCTTGGCTGAGATGATGCGCCAGCGCGGGGAGTGGCACGAAGATGCGCAAGGCCATCTGCGCCAAGGTGTGATCCTGCGCATTCTGCTCCTGCCTGGTCATCTAGCCGAGGCCAAGGCCATTGTGGCTAAGGTCTTCGCCCGCTACGGCAACCGCCTCTGCTATTCCTTGATGAACCAATATACGCCCCTGCCCACCTTAGACGGACGGCGTTTCCCTGAGCTTTCCCGTCCGGTCCTCGAGTCCGAATATGCTGAGTTGGTTGACTTCGCCCTCGACCTCGGCGTCAAGCGCAGCTTCATGCAGGAGGGCGGCACCGTCTCTGAGAGCTTCGTGCCTGCCTTTGACCTCAGCGGCGTCCTTGCTGCGGCGCCGCTGCAGGCTGCAGGGCCGGGGCTTGGCAAATAAGCTACAATATGTCTAGTTATGAATTTGTCCAGCCACGTAGGGGCTACTCCTGGGAGTTCTTCTTTAAATAAAAGTGATCAGGGCCGCAGGCGCCCTGTTGTCTTCGTCTGCACATCCTTATCGTCGAGAGAAAGAGATTCTAAATGGATGAAAACACAGCAGTAAAGCAAAATAAACCACATGGTCGCTTCGCTCGTAGACCGCGCCGTATGGGGGAGGGGCGTAGCGAACTCAAGCAGCGCAGCACGCCCAGGCGCAGCGAGCGGGACGCCGCCCCGGCTCGTTCTGGCCGTCGGGTTAAGGGCGCGCTTCAAGCCAAGGACGCCCTCAAGATCATTCCCCTGGGCGGTCTTGACGGTATCGGTAAGAACATGACCTGCTTCGAATACCACGATGAGATGATGTTGGTCGATGCAGGGTTGATGTTCCCCGACGATGATCATCCGGGCGTCGATTTGATCCTGCCGGATTATAGCTACGTCCTCGAGAACGCCCGTAAGCTTAAGGGTATCGTAATCACCCATGGTCACGAAGACCACACGGGAGCCCTGCCCTATCTGATCAAGGACCTGGGCGATAAGGTGCCGATCTATGCCTCTGACCTGACCCTTGGTTTCATCAAAGGTAAGTTCGAGGAGTTCCACATCAGAAACATCCCGATGCGTAAGGTCACGAGCGGTCACATGATCAACCTGGGCTGTTTCAAAGTGCATTTTTTCCGGGTCACCCACTCCATCCCCGGCGCTTTCGGCGTTTTCATCGAAAGCCCGGCCGGCAATGTGATGATGACCGGCGACTTCAAACTCGACCAGACTCCGATTGATGGCCAGCGTACTGATTTTGCCGCCATTTCGCGTTTCGCCGACCGTGGTATTGATCTTTTGATGTCGGATTCGACCAACTCCCGCCACGCTGATTTCACCCAAAGCGAGGCCACGGTCGGGCCAGTCCTACGTGACATCACCATGCATGCCAAGCGCAAGGTGATCGTAGCCTCTTTTGCCTCGCACATCCACCGTATGCAGCAGATCTGTGATGCCGCTGTGGCAGCTGGGCGCAAAGTGGCAGTGACTGGTCGCTCGATGCTCACCAACTCCAAGATCGCGCGTGACCTCGGTTATCTGAATATCAAGGATAAAGACATCATCGACGCCTACGACATCAAGAAGATTCCGCCGCATAAGCTTTTGGTGCTCTGCACCGGTTCGCAGGGCGAACCGCTTTCGGCCCTGGCCCGGATGGCCGCTGGCGAACATCGCACCGTTGATATCGAATCCGGCGACACCGTCATCATCTCGGCCAACCCGGTACCTGGCAACGAGAAAGCAGTCACCCGGGTAATTAACGAGCTGGCCAAGATCGGCGCCGACGTCTATGACAAGAGCCGCGCCCACGTCCATGTGTCTGGCCACGGTGGGTCTGAAGAGCTGAAGATCATGCTCTCGCTCTGCCACCCCAGAAACTTCATGCCAGTGCATGGCGAGAGCCAACATCTACGCGCCCATGCCCAGCTGGCCGAGGCGATCGGGATCCCCTCCAACCATATCTATGTCGAGGAAAACGGCGAAGTCTTACTGCTAAAAGATGGCCAGATCAAGGAGTCCAAGCCGGTCGAGTCGGGCATCATCTACGTTGATGGGCTTTCGGTCGGCGACCTTGACGAGGTCGTCTTAAAGGATAGGCAGACCCTTTCCTCTGATGGTTTTGTCACCGTGGTCTGCATGCTCAAGGCCGGGACCGGCAAATCGGCCGGTGAGCCCGAGGTGATCATGAAGGGAGTGGCTGGCGGCGATGATCCCGCCCTGGTTTCCCAAATGGTCAAGATCGCCGATGATGCCCTCAAACGTTCTGCTGGTGAGAAACACGCCAACGAGAACCGGATCAAACGTGGCGTGCGCGACGGGCTCTCAAAGTTCCTCTGGCAGAAAGTGAAACGCCGTCCGATGATCATCCCCATCCTGATGGAGGTATAACTCTGGCCCAGAATGCGGGGGACACCTTATAAGGTGTCCCCCGCAAGGTCGGGTATTGTTTAGAAGTAGGCGTAGGACTCGGCGACGCTCACCGGGTTCCAGTTCTTCTCGTTTTTACGGCCGCGGTAATACATGCGGGTGATGGTGGCCTTGGTGCCTTTCAAGAGGGTAGGGTAGTGGCGATGGTCGAGCCAGCCGAAGGGATTGTTGTGCGAGCGGCAGTAACCGACCCGGGCGCCGCCGCCGCTCTCGGCAATGGCGATTCGCGCTAATTCATGGTAGCTTACCCGGTATTTCCAGGTGTGCTCGGCGATTTGACGGCAGTATTTATAGAGCCTGCGGCCTTTCCAGCGTTTCTTTAGGTATTTCTCGACTTTTTTGATATAGGCCGCCTTGGCCTTGGCCCGGGCTTGGGCTTTCTTCAAAGCACGTATTCGCTTCGCCGAAAGCTGAGGCTTGGCCGCTGTTGGCGCTTGTGCGAGCTCTGCTGCTTCTGCTTGGGCCATTCTCCCCAGGGCCCCAAAGTCCCGGCCAGTGGATAGATTACCCTGGCCGTCCCCATACATGCTGGTGGCACCTATGCTTCCCAGCAAAAAGATGAAAGTGATAGCAACCGCTATCGATCTGCGCAGTCCCAAAACGTCTCCAATCGACTGCAAATAAGACGAGAGGTGCGACCGACGACAGTATCAGAGCAAAATTCTGTCGCTTCCCCGATGAGGGCCGACCTGCTACCGTGATGAGTTTAAAGCCGTCCAAAGGCAAAAACACTACAGATTAGTCTACCCGAGCGGCTTCTCTCAAAAAACACCCTCTTCTGTACAAATTTAACTAGTCGCTTTGTGCTTGAAGTGCTAGACTGGAGTGGAAATTTTCTTTAAGTTGTGTGCAGAGACGCACGAAAGGAAAGGAGAGAGAGCCTATGGCTACTGTTGCAAAGCCGCAGGTAGTATTGGAGTCGGCTCAGATTGAGCGCTCTCTGGTGCGCATCGCGCATGAGATTTGCGAGCGTAACCCCGACCAAATCAGTGCCGGAACTCTTTGTTTGATCGGCATCATCACCCGGGGTGATTTACTGGCCAATTTCATTGCCGCCCAGATTGAACAGATCAGCGGCAGCGCGGTCGCGGTCGGCTCCCTTGATATCAGCTTCTACCGCGATGACGTCGGCATCCGCTTGGCCCCCGAAGTCCACGCCAGCCACGTTCCCTTCGCTATCGACGCTAAGACAGTGGTCTTGGTCGATGACGTGCTCTATACCGGGCGCACTATCCGCGCCGCTCTTGATGCTCTGTCTGATTTGGGGCGCCCGGCCTGTATTCAGCTCGCGGTGCTGGTCGACCGAGGTCATCGGGAGCTGCCGATCCGCCCGGATTATATTGGCAAGAACATCCCCAGCGCCGCCGACCAAAGTGTGCGCCTGTTCTTGGAGTCGGTAGACGGGCATAGCGACGTCGAGGTGATCGGCGCCAGCACAGGTGAACATATCGGCTCTGCTCCCCTTGGTAACGGGACAGCTTTAGCGGCGTCTGCGAAAGGGACGATCTGATGGCCGGCCTTTCTTGTACCAACCTCCTCTCCATGCGTGACCTCGACCGCCAAGACATCAACTTGATCCTAGATACCGCCGAGACCTTCGCTGAGGTCAACGCGCGCACCATTAAGAAACTGCCCACCCTGCGCGGTCGCACTATTGTCAATATGTTTATGGAGAACTCCACCCGCACCCGCTCTTCTTTCGAGCTGGCCCAAAAACGCCTCTCCGCCGACAGCCTCAACTTCTCGGCCGCAAGCTCTTCGACCCAAAAGGGCGAGAGTCTCCAAGATACTGCCCAGACTTTAAGCGCGATGCACTGCGACCTGGTGGTGATCCGCCATCGCTATGCTGGTTCACCTTATTTAATCAGCCAGAACATGCAGGCGAAGGTGATTAACGCTGGCGACGGCAAACATGAGCATCCGACCCAGGCCCTGCTCGACCTGATGGCGATCAGGCGCCACTTCGGCCATTTCGATGGCTTGAAGTGCGCCATCGTCGGTGATATTGCACACTCCCGAGTGGTCGGATCCCTGGGTTATGCTCTGCATTACCTGGGAGCCGAGGTCATTTTCGTCGCACCCCAGACCTTGCTGCCGGCCCGCCCCGACTTGCTTGGCGCCGATCGTGTGACAAGTGATTTGGACAGCCTCTTGCCCGAACTTGACGTTTGCTATATGCTGCGTATCCAACAAGAACGCATCGAATCCTCACCCTTTCCCAGCCTACGCGAGTATGCGATGCTCTACGGCATCGATCGGCGTCGTCTGGCCTTGCTCGACCAGGCTGCGGTGATCATGCATCCCGGACCGGTCAACCGTGGGGTGGAGCTCAGCTCGGAAGCCGTTGACAACGCCCGAAACCTCCTGCTCGAACAAGTCGCAGACGGCGTCTGTGTACGTATGGCCTTGATGTATCTGATGCTCGGCGAAGTCGGGGATTAAAAACCAGAGTGCCTGCCTAATGAGAAAGTGAGAATCGATATGCCAACTAAGTTATTCCTGCAAAACGCCCGTGTGGTTGACCCCCAGAGTGGTCTTGATGAAGTCTTGGACCTAATCATCTGCCACGGTAGGATCGTGGCGCTCGGCCAGGATTTAAAGCCCAAAGATCCCACTGAATCCTCCTCCGGTGCTGCGCCCTGCGAATACTATGATCTTGCTGGCCAGGTCATCATGCCGGGGCTCTTCGACATGCATGTGCATTTGCGTGAGCCAGGCTACGAGTATAAGGGAGACATCGCTTCGGAGAGCAAGGCTGCTCTAAAAGGTGGCTTCACGGACATCCTGGCTATGCCCAACACTTCTCCTGCCTGTGATAACGGCGAGGTGGTCAAGTTCGTGATCGACAAAGCCGCCGAGGTCGCTCCGATCAGAGTGCACGTGTGCGGCGCCCTGACCAAGGGTGAGCAGGGCGAAGCCTTGGCTGAGATGGGTGACATGTTCGCGAGTGGCGCTTGTGCTTTCTCCGACGATGGCCGGGGCGTGCAAGACGCAGGCCAGATGCGCCGGGCGATGGATTATGCCCGACAGTTCGGCTGTCCGGTCTTGTCGCACTGCCAAGACGAGGGGTTGGCTGGCGTGGGCCAGGTCAACGAAGGGGCTTGTTCTACTTTGCTCGGCTTGGCCGGTTGGCCAGCGGCGGCCGAGGAGATCCAGATTGGCCGGGACATCGCGCTTTGCCGCTTGACCGGTGAGGCCCTGCATGTACAGCACGTGAGCAGTGCCCATGGCCTCGCCTTGGTGGGTGCTGCCAAGGCTGAGGGCCTGCCGGTGACCTGCGAGGTCACTCCTCATCACCTCTTTCTCTGTGAAGAGGACATCGATAAGACCTACCCGACTAACCTCAAGGTCAATCCACCCCTGCGCACTCGTGCTGATATGGAAGCCTTGCAGGAGGCACTTTGCTCAGGCCAGATCGACTGTATTGCCACCGATCACGCCCCTCATGCCCAGCACGAGAAGCAGATGGAGTTTGAGCTGGCTCCTTTCGGGACTACCGGCCTTGAGACTGCCCTCTCCCTGCTCTATACTGAGCTGATCGAGCCAGGCCGGCTCAGCTGGGCCAGCCTGGTCAACCACTATGCGGTCAGGCCACGCCAGATCCTGGGGCAGGCACCGCTGCGTATCGCCGAGGGCGAGCCGGCTAACCTCACGGTCTTCAATCCCCGTCCGACTTGGACAGTAAGCAGGACAGATTTTGTCTCTAAGGCGAGTAATAGCGCTTTCCTCGGGCGGCAGCTCAAAGGCCAGGTCAGCCAGGTCTTCGTGGATGGTCAGTGGCGCCTCCGGGACGGTCTGCCCTGCGCATAAACTTGCCGGCCAAGCCGCCTTAAATCGCTATAATCTAATCTGAGTAAATGAGCAACCAGGCAAAGCATAGACAAGTCGACAAGCTCAAACCCTTAAAGATAATCATATTGATAGTGGCAATCGTGGTGGTACTAGCTGCGGGCGCCTATCTTGGCGTGGGTTTGGGTTATTTTCGGACGCATTTCCTGCCCCGTACCACCGTGGACAGTGTACCGGTGGGCACGCAGAGTGCCGACCATGCTCTTGACACGGTCGAGCACGGGATTGGCGCCTATCAACTCGAGGTAAAGGGTGCGGCCGGCCTCGATTTCACCATTCAGGCTTCCCAGATCAGCTTGCGCTACGATAATCCCGCTGGGTTCGACCAGGCCTTGGCCGCGCAGGATCTATGGCAGTGGCCTTTGGCTTTGCTCGGTATCAGCCACCCCCAGATCGCTGACGGTAAGGTCAGCTATGACCAGACCGGCCTTAACCAACTGGTCTCCGGCATGGACTTCATGAATCCCCAGAAGATGGTCGCGCCCGCTGACGCGACCGTCGCCTTTGACGCCGCCAGCGGCCAGTATGTGATCAAGCCCGAGCAGTATGGCACCGCCCTTGACGCCGACCAGACTTTAAGCCTGATTGACCAAGCAGTCAGCCAGAGTCAGACCAGCTTGGATTTGGCCAGTGCTGGCGTCTATCAGCTGCCCCAGATACATGCCGATGATCCGAGCTTGCTTTCCCGCATCAGCCTTTTCAACAAGTATGTGCCTTTCTCTGTCACCTATCAGCTCGGCGACAAACAAGTAGTATTGGACGGCAATACCACCATCAACTGGGTCAACACCAATAAAAAACCCAAACACCAGATCCTCAATCAAGTCGAGCTCAGGGACTGGGTGGCGGCTTTCGCGAAAAAATACGATACGGTGGGAGCGAAGCGTACTTTCACCAATGCCAAGGGCAAGAGCCAGACGGTGAGCGGCGGCACCTATGGCTACAAGCTCAACCAAGCCAAAGAAGTCAAGGCCATCAATTCCGCCTACAAGAAGCATAGTGGTGTAGTGCGTGCGCCCTACTGGACGCGTAAGGCAGCCAACTACAATGCCGATGGTGGCGCGGACTGGGGCGATACCTATGTTGAGGTCGACATCTCCGCCCAACACCTCTGGTATTTCGTGGACGGACAGGTAAAACTGCAGACCGACGTGGACACGGGTTTGCCGGCCGCCGGCCGAGCCACACCCACCGGGGTCTATTACGTCTACTACAAGCAATCACCGGCCACCCTGACTGGGCGGATGGTCAACGGTAAGCCCCTTTACGTCTCCCAGGTGCAGTACTGGATGCCTTTTACCGACGACGGCTGCGGCCTGCATGATGCATCTTGGCAGCCGGTCTTCGGTGGCGACTGGTACCTCAGCAACGGCAGCCATGGCTGCGTCAACATGCCGCCCGCTAAAGCCAAGCAACTCTATGGCATCATCAAGACCGGCTGCCCGGTGATCGTGCACAAGTAAAGCACCGCCTATTTAGCACATTAGACTTGGCAGCGCAGCTCGATAGCTTTAGGTGTGTCATTTGATATATTTGAAGCTGCGAAACTCTCAATAGCTGAGGCATGTCCACGCCCGTCCGTTCGGGGGAACACTCTAACTTGCCCCGAATGGGCTCACGCATAGGTAAGCCTACTCGAGGCGATTCAGAGTGTCCCCGTTATCTGCTGGTTCAAGCTGCGCCGCAATATGCCCGACGCCATGACCACCTATAATACTTAGCATGCAAAACCCTGAACAACTTTCAAAGACCAGGCAAAAGATATCCAGTCAAACCCTCCGTTTCGTAACGGCAGCTGGTTTCAATGAGGTCTTGGTCGGCCTTTCTGGCGGTATCGACTCCTCGGCAGTGGGCACCTTGGCCGTGGACAGCTTTGGTAAGAAGCATGTCTTCGGCCTGCTGATGCCCTCTGGTCACTCTTCGCCAAGT
>JAISGO010000056.1 GCA_031263025.1 Coriobacteriales bacterium | reverse complement strand
CACTGGCGTCGGTTGGTTCGACGATGCCAACGATGTGTAGGGTCTCGGCCTTGGCCAGGAGCTTGCGCATGAAGCTTTTGTCGGTGGAACGATCCTCCCAGAGCTGGTAGGACTTGTTGTAGCGATAGGTCGCGGCTGGGTTGACCAGTTTGAAGCTGACGTTCATGAGGTCTTGGTAGCTGTAGGTGCGCTTGTCTTTGGGGACTTTGATATTCTTGTCGCCCTGGGCGAGCTTGCGCACCATGCTGCTCAGCTGGTCGGGGTCGCGCAGCCCCATTTGGTAGAGCATATAGTCGCTGGTCTCGCCCTTAGAGGTGACGACCATCACGACTTGGTTAGCGGCAGTGGGCCAGTGCCCATCCAAAACCTTGTACTTGGCACTATAAAGTCCCTGGTCGGCGGCGAGCTGGGAAAAAGTGTTGGCGACCATGCTCTGTTGCAGCGAGCCGGCAAAAGTACCGCTCACCCCGATGCCAAGGGATTGGAAAGTAGTCGAGGGGTTGATCTGGCGGACGTCGCGCTTACCTTTAGTCACGCTGTTAGCATAGATCAGGGGATTGACGTCATACTGGTACTCGGTGGTGGTGAGATGGCTGTTCACGTTGTCAGGATTAGTGGCGAGATAGCTCTTCAGGGCCTTCAAATCATTGGAGGAAACGCTGGAGAACATCTGGGAGAGGCTCGAGCGCTCGCCGATGGTTTGGGTGGCAGGATTGCCGACGCTGTCCTGGCTGCCCGACGAGCTACCGCCAGTCAGCAAAGTGCCGAGATCGACGGTGGAAGAGGCAATCTGCAAAGGATAGAGCGAAAGCGTATCTTCCTCGGTAGTGTTGATGTAGTTGTTGACGCCGTTGGCGAGGGCCAGGATAGCGGCGATCCCGATGATGCCGATCGAGCCAGCCACCGCGGTCATGATGGTGCGCCCCTTCTTGGTAAGCAGGTTGCTGAACGAGAGCGAGATCGCAGTGAGAAAGCTCATCGCGGTCTTGTGCAGGGGTTTTTGTGCCTTTACCATCAGAATACGTCCAGACCTAATCTGTCTTCGCCCGGCTGGAACTGGCCGTCATAGGGCGAGCGTTACGAGGATGCACTTTTGCTTGGGGAGCAGCGTCGCCACGAGCAGGGCTTGCTGCTTCCTTGATAGGGTCGCTGTCGTGGGTGATCAGGCCGTCGCGCAGGTTGACGATGCGAGTAGCGTATTCTTCAGCCAGCTCGGGGTTGTGGGTGACCATGATGACCAGACGCTCATCGGCGATCTGTTTGATTAATTGCATCACTTCGACCGAGGTCTTGGAATCAAGGGCGCCGGTCGGCTCGTCGGCGAGCAGGATCTCCGGGTCGTTGACCAGCGCCCGGGCGATTGCCACCCGCTGGGCCTGGCCGCCGGAGAGCTGACCCGGGTGTTTGCGGATGTGCTCGGCAAGGCCCACTTGGGTAAGGGCCGCAGTCGCGCGCTCCCGGCGCTCGGCCCGGCGCACACCGGAGAGGGTCAACGCCAGCTCGACGTTGGCTAACACGGTCTGGTGGGGGATCAAATTGTAGGACTGGAAAACGAAGCCGATACGGTTGTTGCGGTAGGTGTCCCAGTCGCGGTCCTTATAGCGCTTGGTGGAGACGCCGTCGATCTCGAGGTCGCCGGAGTCGTAGTGGTCAAGGCCACCGACTACGTTAAGGAGGGTAGTCTTGCCGGATCCAGAAGGGCCGAGTACGGCCACGAACTCATTATCGCGAAAGCTGATACTGATACCGCCGAGGGCCACCTGGGTAAAACCGGCCGTGCGGTAGGTCTTGCGGATGTCGCTGAGTTTGAGCATCTGCATGCATTATTGCACAACAAATTTTCTTTTTGCTGGTTGCTTCCGACAAAGCTAGTGGGCAAAGCCCGCTGGATCCGACAACTCAAGGTTGCGCAGCAAGGCAAAACCAGCCCCGCCAAGCAGGCGATCGTTCGCCATCTTTCTCGCCCTACCAGGTCACACGCTCAACGCCCTTAACCTGTCCAGCCCCTAGTTCTACCAGCATCACCCCCGGCCCGCCACCGCGCGGGCGGCTGGCTGATCCGGGGTTGAGATAGAGCACGCCGCCCTGGCTCTGCTGACGCGGCCGATGGGTATGCCCATGCACTACCAGACGGGGTAGCGCCCTAGCGGGGTCGGATCCGAGCAGCCCGGGGATATCTTCTGGCCGGTGGCATAGCAAAAGCGGCACCCCGGCTAGCTTCGCCCGCCAGGCCCGCTCAAGGCCGCGCCCATAGTCACAGTGGTCGCAGTTGCCCAACACTGCTTCGAGCGGAGCCACCGCCTCTAAATCGAGAATCACTTGTAGACTGCCGATATCCCCGGCGTGTAGGATCAGGTCGGCCTCACTTAAGGCTGCCAGAGCCGCTGCCGCGACCCGCCCATGGGTGTCGCTGATCAAGCCGAGCCGTATCTGATCAGCCATTGCCGTAGGAAAAAGCCATATCCATCAAGCAGGCAGTATCAGAGCAGAGATAAACCGGGGTGTCCAAACCCGCCGAACTTGTCTGGGCGCTCGTTTTGCCCTTCTTAGCGTCTTGGTCGTAGTCATGCATATAGCCGATCAGGCGCTGGTAAGCGCACTCTTTCTTGCCCATCGAGATCTTTAAGTCGATATATTGATACTCGCTGCTGGGGTCGTCAGTAGGATAGAAGACCCCACCGAGGCCGGTGTCCTTCTCGAAGTAGGAGGTACTGAAATCCTTGATCGCCAAACGGGTATAAGCCACGACCTGCCCGCCCGTAGGGTCAGCGCCAGCGTTCGCCTGGCTAAGCGGCGTCAGACTGAAGCCGTGCTTGAAATAGAAGATGGAGTGGATCCCGCCGGAGCTGCTGTAGCCGTAGTCCTCGACCTTGGCCAGCCCCTCGCTTTTGGAATGGTCGAAAGTCATACCCTGCCAGTTGATGTAGGTGTTGTCGGGCTTTCCGCTCTTGGTCGGCGCCTGGACCTGGTTGTTTTGGGACTTAATCGAATCGTCCAAACGGATCATGCTGTAATAGTAAATGAAAGAGCCTACGACCAGCACGATTACTATCAGGGCGCTGATAGTCCCGAAGATAATGCGTTTGCGTCGGTTGGTCTTGAGCATTCGGGGCATGCCCGCTCCTAGCTGCACGAGCCTGTAGCTGTTCTTCACCCGATAACGTGGGTCGAGCTGCTCGAGCAGCTGCTGGAAGATCAGATAGCTATCCATGATTTGGTCGCGCACTCCACCAGGTCGTTTTCCGACCACCTTGTCCTTGGCGTCCAAACTATAGAAATAGCCTCCAAAAGTGCTCACCATATAACCGCCGGCGATACCGATATTACGCGGATAGGCCAAAAGGGTCGCCTGTACATCTGGCGAAAGCAGCTGCTGGATCTCAAGCTCCTTGTCCGCCGGGCCAAGCACGATGAAGCGCTCATCGAAAACCGCCCCGACCCGGTATTGTTTGGCCCTGGGCAACAGCTTGACCTTACCCAAATGATTGGGGCGGTAGATAATCTCCAAGTAGAAGACCTCAAAGGGCAGCGACATCAGCACATAACTCTGCAGCAGCTTGAGCTTGGCTAGGTCAGTAGCGGTCTGCGCGGGCATCAGGGGGATGCCTGAAAGCAGGATATCGGCACCGTTGACATCACGGTATCCGACGTAGTTGCCCACCGAGAGGCCCTCGGCGATTCCACAGAGTCCCTCGAAACGGTTGAGCTTCCTATAATCGTCATCTCCGTAGTTGAAGATATTCGGCAGCTTGCCGACAGCGTCAGTAGCTACAGAGGGGTTGCCGTAGCTGAGCTTGTTAGCGTTGCGAAAGAGCGAATCTGCGTTGTCCGCGACATCGCCTGCGGCGGTCAGGGCCGAGTCGTCTAGCCTTTGGATCGCCTTGGCGGTCTCGTCGAATAGGTTTTGATAACCTTGAGCGCGCGGGTCTGGCATACCCCCCCTAAGCCTGCAGAGTAAGAGCCGTGAACAGGGCCCAAGCTGCGATAGGTAAGCAGGGAACCGCGCAAACGATCACCATACCCCACTCGCCGTTGGGTAGTTTGACCCCAGGATAGCGGGAGCTCACCTCTCTCCTATACTTTGCCAAATGCCGATAACGTGCCCAAACCACCACCAGACGGTAGGCCACAAAACCTAGCATGTAAAGGGCCAACCAGAAGAAGTAGCTGCACCCCACCGCCCTTTGGTCGGGCATCAGGACGAAGAGGCCAACGAACAGGCCGACCACGCTGAGTATTACCAAAGCGATCAAAATGATATGGGCGATCTTGTAGAAAGAGGTCATCTCCTGGCGAACCTTGCCATCGTAATATGACTTGGCGATCTCGTCTTCCGATTTGACCTTGACGGCGAGCGGATCACTTTGATCGGGACGAAAGGCTGTGCCGGACAGAGGATCCTGGTCATTCGGTTTGAACTGGGAGCCGGACACCGGCGCAGGATCGGCTTTGGGGGTTTGGCTTGCTTGTTGCACAGACTTATTGTAGCGCCTCGATGAAGAATCCGGCACAAAGGCCGGGATTTGAGTGGTGATTTATGCTCTCGCAGGTACAAAAAACCCCGCTTTCGCGGGGCTTTTTCTGCGTCTTGGACGCTCTGAAAACTGGATACCAAGTGAACATGGACGCCAAGGTACTTTGAAATCTTTCACGTCATGGGCAATTCTAGCTAAACCAGACATTCAACCATGATCCTGCTCGGGCTAAATTGCTTCATACTTCGTCGACTTCGCTCAGAGTCTCGGTCATTACCGCAAGGTAACTCCCATCGACTCTTCACTCGTCTCCTCGCCTGAAACAATTTATCCTCTCGCAGGGGATAAGTTGTCAGGAGTCCGCCGTAGCAGACCCTGAAATAACTCCCTAGAAAGGAGGTGATCCACCCCCACCTTCCGGTAGGGGTACCTTGTTACGACTTAACCCTCCTTACTCTCCACACCTTCGACACCTCCCTCACGAGGTTGGGCCGGCGGCTTCGGGTGCAGACAACTCGGATGGTTTGACGGGCGGTGTGTACAAGACCCGGGAACGTATTCACCGCGGCGTGCTGATCCGCGATTACTAGCAACTCCGACTTCATGGAGGCGAATTG
>JAISGO010000054.1 GCA_031263025.1 Coriobacteriales bacterium | reverse complement strand
CGACGTGAGCTTCATCCTGCGTTGCATCCGTGATTTGGCCAGCTACGAGCGCTCCGCTGGCGAGGTGCGGGCGACCGAGGAGGACTTGCGCCAATGGCTCTTCGAGGAGCGGATCGCGCATTGCCTGATCGCCGAGCTCGGCGGCGCCAGGCGCGGCTTCGCGCTCTACTTCCTGAACTTCTCAACCTGGGAAGGCGCCCCCGGCGTCTATCTCGAGGATCTCTACGTGCAGCCGGAAGCCCGCGGCAAGGGCCTCGGTACCGCCCTGCTCCGTTACCTGGCCGCGCTTTGCCTCGAGCAGGGCTACACCCGCGTGGAATGGGTCTGCCTTGACTGGAACCAGCCCTCTCTCGACTTCTACCACGCGCTTGGCGCTGTGACCCGCACCGGCTGGTCGCAGCTGCGCCTTGACCTTCCCGCCATCCGGCGGCTGGCCGAAGCAGGCCCCAGGTAGGCTAAAATAAGCGCTATGCGAGAAGCGACCTCCCAAGACCGGGCCCAGAATAATTGGCGCCATGATAGCTTCGTGCTGCGCTCGCTGGTTAGTAAGGATTTCAAACTGCGCTACCGGCGCAGCATCTTGGGAGTGGCCTGGAGTGTGCTCAACCCCCTGCTTATGATGGTGGTGCTGACTGCGGTCTTCAGCTATATGTTCCGCTTCAACATTGCCCACTATCCGCTCTATTTCATCCTTGGTCAGATCATGTTCAACTTCATCAACGCTGGCACCAGCGGTGGCATGACCTCAATCCTGGACAGCTCGGCCCTGATCAAGAAGATCCGCATCAACAAGAGCGTCTTTCCGGTCGAAAAGGTGATCTTCGAGCTGGTCAACTTCGCCATCTCGCTAATCGCAGTGGCCTTGGTCTTTATTTATTTTCTGGTCTTTCCCACGCCGGGCGAGCCACCCCTGATCCTAACTTGGAACATCGTCTGGCTGCCCCTGCTCTTGGTCTATGCTACGCTTTTCGGTGTCGGTTTATCTTTCCTGCTCAGCGCCTTGGCGGTGTTCTTCCGCGACGTGATCCACTTATGGGGGATCTTCACCCTGGCCTGGACCTACGCGACGCCTTTGTTCTACCCCATCGAGCAGCTCGCGCCCTGGATGCAGCAGCTGATGATGTTCAACCCGATGTATCACTACGTGACTTATTTCCGCGATATCGTGATGTGGGGGGTGACCCCCTCGCTTAAGCTCAACTTCGGCTGCCTGGCTTTTGCCCTGATTACCCTTGGGGTAGGTTATCTGGTCTTTCGCCTCAAACAAAGGAAGTTCATCCTCTATGTCTAAACAGCCTGGCGATAAAAGCAAGAGCCCGGCCCAGCTTGGCCTGGAGCAGGCTGGCGCTGACCTGCGCTCAGATGTCGCTATCCGCGTCGAAGACGTCAAGATGGTCTTCAACATCGCCTCCGAGCAGCTACATAGCTTAAAGGAATATTTCATCAAGATCGCCAAGCACCAGCTCTTCTTCAAGCCTTTCACCGCTCTTGACGACATCAATTTGACTATCCGTCGCGGCGAGGTCTGGGGCTTGGTGGGTACCAACGGCTCCGGCAAGTCGACCCTGCTCAAGATCATCGCCGGGGTGCTCGAGCCGACCGCCGGCAGCGTCGAAGTCAACGGAGTGATCGCGCCCTTGATCGAGCTCGGCGCCGGCTTCGACCTCGAGCTCACCGCGCGTGAGAACATCTACCTGAACGGCGCCCTGCTCGGCTACAGCAAAGCTTTCATCACCAAGCACTTCGACGCGATCGTGGATTTCGCCGAACTCAGGGACTTCCTCGACCTGCCGATGAAGAACTACTCCAGCGGCATGGTGGCCCGGATCGCTTTCGCCATCGCCACCGTGATCGTACCGGACATCCTGATCGTGGATGAGACCCTCTCGGTGGGGGACATGTTCTTCCAGCAGAAGTGTGAGAAGCGCATCAACCAGCTAATCAACGACAACCACACCACGGTACTCTTCGTCTCACACGACACTGCGCAGGTGGAGCGGATCTGCGAGCGGGCGATCTGGATAGAGAAAGCGCAGCAGCGTATGATCGGGCCGGTCGACCAGGTAGTGGAGGCCTATCGCAGCTCCCAGGGCGGCCAGTGATGGGAGCAGCCCCTGTGCCTGCGGCATCGCCGCGGATCAGCGTGATCGTGCCCTGTTATAACGTGGCCGCGACGCTCGCACGGGCCCTGCTCTCGCTCCAGGCACAGACCATGGTGGAGTGGGAGGCGGTCTGCGTGGACGACGGCTCGAGCGATGGGAGCCTGGCCATACTGCGCGACTTCGCCGCCGCTGACCAGCGCTTCCGCATCTTGCACAAAGCCAACAGCGGCTATGGCGACAGCATGAACCAAGGTATCCGTGCCGCCACCGGGGAGTGGATCGCCATCCTCGAGCCAGACGATTGGCTTTTGCCTGCCATGTTCGCGACCATGCTGGCCTTTGCTGCGCGCTATGACCAGACCGGCGCTGTGGTGGAGATCGTGAAGACCCCCTATTGGCGGGTGCTGCGCGGCGACGGCAGCGGACAGGCGCCGGATAGGGCCGGACGCAAGGGCGCCGGGCAAGCTATCGAAAAAGCCCCGACCCACAACCTTAACTGCTCCTATCGCCACCGCATCAAGCCGGCGCGCCAGCCATTCGAGATCGACCAGGCTTGGCATCTGCTCACCCATCACCCCTCGATTTGGTCGGCCCTATACCGGCGCAGCTTCCTGCAGACAAAGCGGATCGAGTTCGCCAAGATCCCGGGGGCCGGCTGGGCGGATAACCCCTTTCTCTTTGAGACCCTGGTCTCCGCCGAGCGCATCGTCTATTTGGACGAGCCTTTCTACTGCTATCAGGAGGAAACCGACGCGGAGTTTGAAGCTGCGATGCGACGCGACCCCCTGCTGCCCTTTCGGCGTTGGCAGGATTGCTATGAGGTGTTGGTCAAGCTTGGACGTGCACATGATCAGCTTTTGCAGCGCGCCCTCTATTCGCGTGGCTTCACCTACCTCGGTGGTGTGCTAGGCGCGCTCGGTATAGCCTTGGAGTCAGTGGAAGCTCCTGAAGAGATTGCGGATCGAGTCCGCAATGACGATATCGGTGGTTCTGAGCTATCTTTCTCTCAGCTTGACTCATCGCCCCGTCATCCTGAACTTGATTCAGGATCTCTTCCCGAACCGCTTGTAGAAGCCATCCAGGCGATGTGCGCCAAGATGGACCCCGAGACCGTCCTAGCCGAACCGGAACTCTCACCGGCGATGAAACGTCTTTTCCTGCGTGTGCGCGATCTTCCTGACCGCAAGATCGCCACCAGCTCCTACCGCGCAAGCCTCTTCCGCCAAGGCCTCTACAACCTCCGCAACGTCGGCCTCTCCCAAACCTGGAAACAAGTCAAGGCCACCCTCTCCCGCTGAGAAGACAGAAGGTACCGTCCCCTTCTGTCTGGGCGTCCCGCAAGATGTAACGAGGGGATCGTCCTCTCGTTACATCAGCGAGTTGCTATTTCGTCTTCGCGCTTTTGCTTGTGGTGAAGCTTGAGTAGAGATCCGTGCCCTGAACCGTACAACCGACCCGGATCTTCACCGTATATCTCTTCTTGTCCTTCAGCTTCAGGGTATAGGATGTGGCCTTGCCTGACACCTTCGCATATGTCCATTTCTTCCCGACCTTGTAGCCGATCTGGACGAAGGACTGGTTATCCTTGCTTGCCGAATAGTTCTTCCAACTGACCTTGAGCTTGTTGTTTCGGGCCTTGAGCTTCGGCGCGGCGCCCTGGTGCGGGACAATGGTATAGCTGCCGAGGTAGAGCCTCGTCGTGCGAGCGGCATAGCGGCTTCCGGCCTTGGTGGTGACGGCGATGTCATAACGACCGACCTTCGCAGGCGCCTCGGTGGTGTAGACCTTCGAACCTTTTCTCGCATAATAGGTGGTGATGCTCCCGATTCCGGCTACTTTGGCCGAAACGCCGGCAGACTGCTTGTTCTTGTTATATACTTTCGTATCCGTATATCTGAATAGCGCCTTTCCGGGAACAGTGACCGGACCTGTTATCTGGTAGACGCCAAGATAGAGCGCGCCCTCCAAGTCCTCGCCGGTTTCGTCGAAGATGGTTCCTGCGGTGGCTGCCGCATAGAGGTCATAACTTCCGCGTGCGGTTGGAGGAACGGTCGTGAGCTCGGCTGCGCTACCGGTTTGCTTATAACAGGGCGTGATCGTTCCCACGCCCTGGACTTTCGCCCGGATCTGTGCGGGTGCCGGTGAGCCGTTAAAGGCATTCGCGGTCGTCCAGCTGAAAAAAGCAGCCTTTAATCTTTGTGGCAGGACATATGAGCTCCCGAACTTCTTCGTCATGTCATTCAGGAAAGCAAGGTCCGAGATATGGTTACGAGAGCAGTCAAGGTCGCCCAGTTGAGGGTTATGCGTGATGTCGAGGGTGCTCAATTCGTTGACATTGCAGGAAAGCTCCGTCAAGTCCGGGTTATGGGAGACATCCAGGTCAGTCAAATTGTTCTCGGCGCAGGCAAGGTCGCGCAATTTTGGATTATGGTCGACATCAAGGCCAGTCAGTTTGTTGCCATCACAATAGAGGAGCTCCAAGTTCGGGTTATGGGAGACGTCGAGACTGGTCAAGCCGATCCAACCACAACTGAGATCAGTTAAGGCGGGATTGTGGGACACATCGAGACTGGTTAAATCGGAGCTGTCGCAGGAGAGCGTCCTCAATCCGGGGCTGCTTGAAAGATCGAGGCTAGTGATGCCGCTGCCGGAACAGTCGAGTTGGAGGAGGCCGGTGTTCCCGTGAAGGTTGAGGCCGGTCAAGGATTCGACCTGGCAGTTAAGGTAAATCAGGTTGGCGCCGCAGGCAGAGGTGTCGAGGGTTTTGACGCCCTCGTCGAGAATTATCCAATCTCTCCCCCCGACTCTGGTTACCGTGTAAGTGATGCCATTGTCGGTGAGCGTCGCCGGAACGACGCAGATCGTAGATGACTCCTTGTACTCGGTGAGCGTGATGGTGCCCGCACCATCGTCATTGGTCGCATAACTCCAGTGAGTGGGGTCCGCGTCAGGAGCGCTCGCGAACGCGGTTTTCGGCGTTCCTTGCATAGCGAAACACAGCATGCCTGCACAGAGCGTGAAACTTACCAGCAAAGCGATGAGGATCTTGCTGGTTCTCAGGAGGTTCTTCATAAATATTCCTCTTCCCATAGTCTAGTGGCGTTCCCGCCGCTGGATAAAACCAGACTGTTAAGTCTATAGGCAAGAGTATAACATGCAGAATAAATATAGAGAAATCAGTTCTGCGTGAGAGGGAACAGAACTTAAAGTTGGTTGAACTTATATGACTAAGAGTTCACGCTGTTGAGTCTCCTTTTGTCATTGCGAGGAGCCGAAGGCCAAACGCAAATGCGGTTAATCAGTGCTTTCCAGCGCCATGATCTTGTCCACCCGGCGTTGATGGCGGCCGCCGGCGAAGTCGGTCTTGAGGAAGTCGGAGATGATGGCTTGGTTGTCCTCGAGGCTGACGAAACGCCCCGAGAGGGTGAGCAGGTTGGCGTTGTTGTGCTCACGGGCGAGCCGGGCGAACTGGGGCGAGGTGACGTTGGCGGCGCGCACACCGGCGACCTTGTTGGCCGAGATGGCCATGCCGATGCCGGTGCCGCAGACTAAGATGCCGTAGTCGGCCTTACCCTGGGCGACCGCGCGGGCGACGGGTTCGGCGAAGTCGGGGTAGTCGCAGCTCTCAGTGCTGTCACAGCCGAAATCGCGAACCTCATGGCCGAGTCCGCCAAGCCAGGGGACGAGCCGGTGTTTTTGCTCGAAGCCACCGTGATCTGCGCCGATCGCTATCTTCATCCAAGCGCTCCTAATGCATCCAAAACCGCCACCTGGCCTTGGCCTGCGGCCTTGGCGACCTGGAGCGGTTTGCCGGTGATGTCCCCGGCGGCATAGAGCCCCGGGATATTGGTACGCATGGCCGCGTCCACTTGGACGTAGCCATCTTCAGTCAGTGCTAGGCCCTTGATCAGGGAGTCGATCGCGATGGTGGGGCGCAGGATGAAGACCCCGGCGACCGCGAGCTCACGAGCCTGACCGTCTTTGTCGGTCACGGTCAGCCCGGTCACGCCCAAGGTATCGCCGCTGATGCCGGTCGCTGCCCCCTCGACCAGGTGGCAGGCCGAGTTATCGGCGAGACCGGGGTAATCAGCGGCGAGCTGGGAGCTCTTCTTAGTGACGAGGTAGAGTTCAACGCCGGCCTTGACCAAGAACTCCGCTTCCTTAGGGGCTTCGGCGGAGAGGTTAAGCAGGGCGGCTGTACGCCCTTTATAGAACATCCCGTCACAGGTGGCACAATAGCTGACGCCGCGTCCAAGGTAGTCTGCCTCGCCGGGAATCAAGTCCGCTGAGGCACCTTGGACGTCACGTAGTCCGCTGCCCCGGGCGACTCCGGCAGCGAGGATCAGTCGGCTGCTTGTCAGGACTTGGCCGGCGTTGGTGGAGGTAGAAAAAGCCGGATTCTCGGGGCTACCGGTTGCAAGTACGCTCAGGGCTTGTTGCCAACAGAAGTCGGTTCCTTGGTCGGCTGCCTGGTCACACATTTTCTGGAGTAGGTCCTTACCTGAGATGTCGGGCAGTCCCGGGTAGTTGGGGACATTGCGCGAGCGCGCTAAGGGATTGTCGGTGATGGGATTGGAGATGACGCAGACTGTGGCATTGCGCTTGCGGGCGGTGATCGCCGCCGAGAGTCCGGCTGGTCCGCCGCCAATCACTACGATGTCGTATCGCATCTGTAGATTTGCCATGGGAATAGTCTAACCCAAACCAAGCCTGGCGCTGGGGGAGGGCGTGTCGCGCAGGGGTGTTTTAAAAACAAGGAGTGGCGTCGTCTTAGCCAGGTAACTCAAAGGACAGGGGAAAACCAGGGATAAAATCGCTAAAAATCGTTAAAAAACTACAAAGAAGTAGGAAACGTAACAAAAAAGGTGATATAATGCTAACTCTACGGAGTATCAAATGCAACCTCGGACAGAACAGAGCATATCGGGAAATGATTACCACGGTGGAGCGGATCTGGCTCTGCTGGTGGGGGCCTTGGCCTCGTCGCGACACGGGCGTCACCGTCTGCCCTTGTCTGCGCAGTGTATCTTCTGTGTTTGTGTCCTGCTCGTCTGCGTCGTCGTCTCCTGCTATGGCCTGAGGTGCTCGGTGCCCCTCTACGCGCAGGCGGCGACCGGTGCTCCTGCCCCGGTCGTGGCGGCCACGCAGACGGCCCAGGTTGGCGCTGGCGCCGCTGCGACTGGAGGTACGACCAGGAACAGCGTGGTCAAAGCTGCTCCTAGGCTACGTGGTTCAGGCAGCGGCCCCACTTACAGCGATAGCGGCGCTACGGCGACGGTGACGGATTGGGATGACTTCCAGACGGCTTATAAGAACAGTAACGTCTCCAAGATCATCCTGGCGAACGACATCACCCGTGGCAGCGGCGATACCGACCTCTCTACCGGCTCCTATAGCCTGGCTCGGAGCTTGAAAGTGACCAGCGAAGATACAGACGCTCCGGTCACTCTTGACTTTGGAGCTGACTCCGGCAACGCCAACGCCTTTGACCTGGGCGGCGCTGCAGCGGGAGCTAAGCTTGTCCTGAACCTCCATGACCTTGAGATCGTGCATCTGGGGAGCGACTTTAACGATGCGGTGGTCTATGACGGCGTGACGACTGCGAGTCAAACCGCCGGTTGGACGGTAGAGCTTTCCAATATCAACAACGGTAGCACTGACTCCGGCGCCGCCCTGGTCACTTGTCGGACCGCTCCAGCTGATGTCGACCTATCCAACGGTACAAGCGCCGGCGACGCGGTGAATACGATCTTATCCGGCACCGTGACTTGGCATACGACGAACGATTACACCACTTTCTCGGCGGGCAACTTGGCTATCCAGCCAGGGGCGGTCGTGGACGTGGAGACGACCTCATTGAATGATACCGACGGTTTCGTCTTCGACATGTCCGGGTCTGTGAGCATCGGTAAAGGCGCGAAGCTGACGGTGAAGAACAATACGCTTGCCTCGGGCGCGGGGGCCTTCGTCGGCATCCTGGCGGCTAGCATGACCATTCAGCAATACGATGCCTTGTCTACTACGCCAGACATCAACGTAACGACACCGACCGGTTATGGCATCATGATTGCTAGCAGCACGTCTAACCCTGGTACTTTCAATATCTTGGGAAACGTGAACCTGAAGGTCAGCGCCTGGAACGCTGGTATCTACGTTGGTAAGCTCGCTGCCGTCAGCTATTTTATGCCGGGCTCTAATAGCACGATCACCACTTCTGCTTCGTCTGGGGACGGCATTTACGTGAATAGCCCCGTCGGCGCGATTTTCACTGATTACAACACCGTCACCGCGACCTCCGCATCTGGCAACGCAATCGAATCAGCCGGTGGCATCTCTTTCAGCAATAACGATACTGTCACCGCGACGGCGACCACTACCGGAACGGCAATCAAGGCGGGCGGGAGCGTCTCTTTTGGCACTGACAGCTCCGTAACCGCGTCGGCGGCTTCCGGGATCGCGATCGGATCAGGTGGAAGCCTTTCCTTCGACGATTACAGCGCGCTGCCGCAGGATCCCAATCTCACGGTCACTTCAACTACTGGTAAGGGTGTCGTCTGCGCCGGAGCGCTCACTTTCGGCACTTACAATAACGCCACTTTCACCTGTGGCAACACGGCAATCAGCAGCACCGGGACAAGCTCCGGCATGAACGTCGGCAAGGGGAGCAAGCTCGTCATCCACGACTGCAAGACCTCGACCGTTGAGACCGGCATTAGTCTCGACCATAGCACGACCACCTCGCCGGGGTACTTGAGCGTAGGCGACGACGTCACCCTGAGCGTCTTCCAAGACGCCAGCCAGGTCACCGCGCCAACCGATCCGAGTGATTTCTCCACTATCAGCTGTAGCGCTGCTTTCTCAGGCACTGCGATTGACGCCGGTGGCGTGGCCTTTGGTAGCGATGACAGGGTCGGAGTCTATTCGGGCACAATCGCCTTTAATCTAGGTCATCCCACAGGCAGTAGCCTGACCGGACCAGACGCCAACTACAACTCTTATTTCCAAGTTGGCTCCGGTTCGACCTGCAACGTCTATAGCTATGGCTATCGAGGTATTTGGATCAACGCCGATAGCAGCACGAGCGATACCGTTGAGTTCTTAGTGGACGGAGCCAACTTTAACTGCGTAGCCAGCGGGGTGCAGACCAATGGCCGTTATGGCCAAGGCGTGGTACGGATCGTGGGCGGTAGCGGCAGTGCGCCGACCACCTTCGAGAACGGCGCCCAAGTCCTCGTTCAAAGCCAGGGGAACTCAAGTGGCGTCTGCCAGTTCATCCAGGGTGACGATGTGTTCACGGTGGATGGCTCCGCGACCCGGGTCAAGCTCCAGAACGCTTACGGTACTGGCTGGGATGCGGCGCTCTTCCTGGGCGCCCCGGCCGGCACCCTGAGTAGTTATGCCATGGCGGTGAACGTGACTGATGGCGCCCATCTGGATGCCATCCGCTTGGATGAGACTGGAGCTAACGATGCTCCTGGCATCCTCTTCGAACATGGCGGCACCTTTACCGTTTCTGGGGGCTCGCACCTCTATGTCCACCATTATGGTGGCACTGATACTGGTGGCAACTCGCTGCAGGCGATCGAGTTCTACGACCAAGCAGGAGCCGGTACCGATTATACGGCCCCGGTTGAGTTCAGCCTGACCGGCGCTGGCTCGTCAGTTACCCTGATTGCGGACCAAGGCGTGCCCTTCACGACCGAGAGCAACCCGACTACGATAAATGTGGGCGCCAAGACTACTTTCGTCGCCGACGGGCACACCTCGACGGCAGGCCAGGCGGTCTTCGATCTCGCTGATATATACCCTGCTACTGTCGGTACCTTGAACTTCACGGCGGCAAGCCCCTCCTATTTTGACTTCGCCAACTCCGCCAGCAACGGCACGATCTTCAACTGCGCCGCCGGCTCTAGTTTCAAGATGACGAATAGCGACCTGGCGGTCTGGAAGACGGGGGCTGACTTCAGCAAGACCGCCGACCATAGCTGGACCATGCTCGACGACCTCGAACTCTCCGGAGCTGACCTCACCACTATGGCCCATGCCCCGAGCAACCCAACAGATTTTGCCTCGGTCTTCGACAAGATCTCCGACTACGGGCGCATGGACGCCAATAACACCGGCCCGTACTTGGATAGTGTGCTGACGCCGCTCACCAATGCCGACACCTACGTGCGTTGGCTGGCCAGCGTGGAGGAGGCCCCCGATGCTTCTGGTGTCCAGGTGAGCCGGGGTGTCCTAAACGATGAGGCCTACGCGGTCGTCGACATCACCCACGGTGGCAACACTACGACCGGCACTGTGGGCTCTCTGGAGAGCGACTCCTTGTATCGCGTACAGACTGGCGTGGCCACCGAGACCGGTGTCCTGCGCTATGGCGACGGCACGACTCCGCTCATAGCCGGCGATAAGTACTCCATAGAGACCCTCTGGCGGGGTGCCGCCGACGCCACGAAAGACGCCCGTCACGAGGGCACTGATAAGACCGGCGACGGTGGGGCGGCCACCGTCTACGACGTCTTGCCGCCGGGGCCGCTCACCGTCAACACCGTACATTCCAACGATGATACCATCAGCGGTACCTGGACTAAGGACAATGTCACTGACGGCGGCGACAAGCCGGCCTATATTTACTACCAACTGACTGACAGTAGCGGCAAGAAAGGCACCATGACCTTGGTCAATGCCACCATCAGCGACGCCGGCAGTGGAAACAGTGGTACCTGGTCTTTCAAGGCGCCCGATGATATGGCCGATGGCGACAGCTTGCAGGTCTTCGCCGCCGATAACGGAAGCGCCGCCGACCAGAGCACAGACCCGATCTCAGGCCTACAAATACGCGTCGACAGTAGCGGCAAAATCGTCTCCAGCGGCGGCACCATCGTCAATCTCGAGCCGGCCGCCGATACCGCTTACCACGACACCACCATCCCGGCGGCCGCTAGCGTGACAGTTGCTGCTAAGCTTGACGTCCTCACCCTCTCTGGTGGCGACTCCTGGATCAACTTCGGCAACCTTAATCTGGCCCAGTCGGTGCCGGCTAAATACGGTACGGATATCTGCATCAACTCCAATCTCGCCGCTGGCTATCACCTGCAGGTCACGAGTAGCACCCCTACAGGCCAGCTCAGTTTGGGTGGTTCAGCCGGCTCCAGCGGGCTTGATGGCCAGATCCCCTGGGGGAACGCCGCAGGGGGCCAAGGCCTGGCCTGGCATGTCATGCTCAGTCCCCATGCAGCGGGAAATCCTCAGGATTTAAGCCCGAAAGGCACCGTGCAAGCCCCCTTTACGAGCCTCTCTGATACCGCTGACCCGGGCCCTGTGTCGAGCAATCCTGTGACCGTCATCTCCGCTGGCTCGGGTGTCCTGAGTGCGGACGGTGGCGACTACTTCACCCCCACCTATGGTCTCGCCATCTATGGCGGGCTCCAGTCCGGTACTTATGCCACTACCCTTACCTATACCCTTTCGCCTAATACTTAGGAACCTCAAGCGGGGACACTCAAAATCGCCTTGCTACGGCGTACGCATTTGGGAACAGAAATAGGGCGATTTAAAATGTCTCTGTATAGGGACGACTATTCCCTTATGCCTAACCTGCTTAAACCGCTGGGTTCTTGCCCCCGTTAAAGTGGTAGTTGGGGACGTACTGCTGGAGGGCTTGGCGCAGCTGCTGGTCGTCCGCACCAGCGGCGATGCGTTGCTCTAAATCCTGTACGCAGGCCTTAGCGTCAAAATCACCATCGGGTTTGAGGGTGGAGATGAGGATGTCGGGGACTTTGGTGGGAGTGGTTTTCTCGCCGGTCTGGAGCAGCTCCTCGTAGAGCTTCTCGCCGGGCCGCAGTCCCGTGTAGATGATCTCGATGTCCTCGCCGGGCACGTGGCCAGAGAGGCGGATCAACTTGCGCGCCATGTCGTCGATCTTGACCGGCAGGCCCATCTTGAGGATGAAGATCTCGCCGCTTTCCGCCATCGCGCCCGCCGTAAGAACCAAGCTGACTGCCTCTGGAATGGTCATGAAGTAACGTTCGATATCGGGGTGGGTGACCGTGACCGGTCCGCCAGCCGCGATCTGTTTGGTGAAGAAGGGGATCACCGAGCCATGGCTGCCGAGTACGTTGCCAAAGCGCACGGCGCAGATTTTAGTCTTACCGTGGGTAGCAAAATCCTGACAGAGTAGTTCACAGACCCTTTTGCTGGCGCCCATTACGTTTTCGGGGTTGACCGCTTTGTCGGTGGAGATGAAGACGAAGTGGTCGACCGCGAAACGTTCGGCGGCGACAAGTAAGTTGTAAGTACCGCTGACGTTGTTGACGATGGCTTCGCGTGGCACCGCCTCCATCAGGGGAACATGCTTGTGGGCGGCAGCATGGAAGACTACCTGGGGCTGGTAGCGTTTGAAAACCTCTTCTAGGGTGCCAGGGTCACGCATCGAGCCGATCTCGGAGTAGATCGCGAGGTCGGGGAAGTCATGTTTGAGTTCACGCTCCAGCTCATAGGTCGTATTTTCATAGACGTCGAAGATGACCAGCTGGCGGGGAGCGACCTTGCAGACCTGGCGGGCCAGTTCGGAGCCGATCGAACCGCCCCCGCCGGTGATAATGACGCTACGGTCGCGCAGGTAGCCGGCTACAGCTTCGATATCAAGGTGGAACTCATCACGGGAGAGCAGGTCGGAGAGCTTGACTTGGCGCAGCTCCACCGTGTCAAGCTGGGCCATGGAGAGGTCCTTGACGTTGGGCAGGGTGAGTAGGTTGCAGTCAGTGGTGGTGCAGATGTCGTAGATGCGCTTGCGCTCGCTTTCGGAGGCAGAGGGGATAGCCATCACGATCTGTTGGATTGACTCCTCTCCGACGATCTTGGTGATGTCAGAGATCGTACCTTTGACTTTGACATTGTTAATGCGCTGGCCTTGTTTTTTGGGGTCGTCGTCGACCGCGCAGACCGGTAGCCCTTGCATCGCATAATCCCCGCCGTCCATCCGCCGGATCACATACGAACCGGTCTCACCAGCGCCGACCACTAAGGTGCGCAGGCGGAGCTGCTTGGGCGGTCGGCGTGCGTCGCTGCGGCGTTTTTGGTAGAAAGCCCTTACCGCGAAGCGCGAAGCCAAGGTCGCTACTAAGAAGATACCCCAGGCAACGCCATAGACCGACCAGGGCAGGCGCCAGCCAAGGGCGAACTGGGCTAAGCCGCCGAGGACGAAGCTGACCACGGTGGCGACCACCAAGAGGGCGACGTCACGACCAGAGGCATAACGCCAGATGTTGTGATAGACCCGGAAAATCCAGAAAACCACCACTACCACAAGGGCGAGGACGGCAAAGCTTAAGACCAGATGGGGCAGGGCGAAGATGTCGTCAGAGGTGTGGGTGGCCAGGGCGGCCAAGAGGGGCGCCAGCAAGGCTAACAGGATATCCCAGAGCAGGAGGACGACGTTGGAGAGCGAGATGCGTGAACGCATGGCTCCGCTTAGTGCGCGAGAGTTTGTTTGGGTCTCTTGACCAGGAGGATGACGGCCCAGACGAGCAGGCCGAGTACGGCAACGCAAAAGCCGAGTAGGGCGTCGTTTAAGGTGAGATCCGCGAAAGCCTCGGCGTGGACGAGGTTCCAGAGACCGTCGCAAAGCCACATGATAGTGGCGCCACTATACATCAGGGCGAGGGCGTAAATGCGTAATCTACGAGCAAAGGCTGGCGCGCATAAGCACACCAGCCAGCTTGCGACTGCACAAAAGGCAGTGATTATCAAACACATGAGAAGTCTCCCGCGAAAGGCTAGGCTGCGGTAGCTGCCCTTGTGACCAACTTATGCAGGGCAGGAACATGCTCAATCGCGAAGACTGCGACAGCCCAAACCAGGGTGACCACGATTGCCATGGTCACGCCGACGGTGGCCATCTCAGGGAAGATCTCAGCTGGGCCCTTGGTGAAGAAGGGGAAGGCGAAAGTGATCTCGCCATGCCAGATGTGCTCCAGCAGGAGCAGTACCGCGCCGCCCCAGAGCATGGTGTTAAGCCAGGACAGCTTGGTGTGCCAGGAGAGCTTGCCGGCGTCATGGGCAGTCTCGGCTTCGGTGGTCTGACCAGCCGCCTCGAGGGTGGCTTCCTTCTTATCTAGGCGCTTCTTGATGATAGTAGTGACGACCGCTTCGGTGGTCGGAACCAGAAAACAAGCCATATGACATCTCCTTCTCTGTTTGGTTAGCTAATAACTCGAAGTCAGTATAGCACAACCCCGTTCTTCTGCCGTTTTGGTAAATAGGCTGCTACGCAGGGGCGATACTAAAAAATCAAAGCCAATAAGGGGGCTTTCGGTAAAAGTTTAAGCAAGCTCTCGGCGCAAGCGTTTGAACTCCCGGGCAAGTTCTTCATGAGGGTCGGGGGCCTCTACCTGTGGCTTGGGACGGTCGACTTGGCGCAGTCCAGCTACGTTGGCGACGGCCACCGAGCGGGTGTGGGAGATCGAGAGCTCCCAGTCTTCGATGCCGAGCTCGTCTGCCCGGGCGGCGGCCTGCCCTTGCAGGATCAAGAAGGGCCGTCCGCTCTCCTCGTGTCCGACGCTCACGTCATCGAGCTGCATGCCCTTAAAACCTGTGCCCAAGGCCTTGAGGGTAGCCTCACGGGCGGCCCAGAAAGCGGCGTAGTGCTGGGCCTGGGCGGCTTTATGTTTGTGCGCGACATAGCTGCGTTCGGCCGGGCTGAATACCCTTTCCAGGAAACGGGGGGTACGCTCGATGATCCGCTGCATACGCGGGATCTCGACGATGTCGACACCAATCGGCATCTATTCCACTGTCACCGATTTGGCCAAGTTGCGCGGTTGGTCGACGTTCTGGCCGTGTTCGACTGCGATGTAGCGGGCGATCAGCTGCATCGGGATGGCCGCTAAGACCGGCATCAGGCATTCGCTGGTGTGGGGGATGTAGATGACATGGGGAGTCAGCTCCGCGATGTGCTCGTCGCCCTCGCTGGCGATGGCGATCACCTTGGCCCCGCGGGCCTGCACTTCCTCGATGTTGCTGATCATCTTGTCATAGGTCGCCTGGGCGCAGGCGACCGCGATTACCGGAGTGGCTTTGACCTTGTCGGTCACGCCAATCGGGTCGATCAGGGCGATTGGCCCGTGCTTGATCTCGCCGGCGTAGAAGGCCTCGGCATGGACGTAGGAGATCTCTTTGAGCTTGAGGGCGCCCTCCAGGCAGGTGGTGGCGCCGACGCCGCGACCGATATAGAGGACGGTATGGGCATTCAGACACTGACAGGCGACTTGTTCAATCGTTTGGCGCTGGTCGAGCAAAGATTGTATCTGATCAGGCAAGAGGGCCATCTGGGCCTCGATGTTGGTGAGGTGCGCGGGGGTGAGCAGGCCGCGTGCGCAGGCCAGATAAAGGGCGAGTTTGGTCAAGACGATGACCTGGGCGACGTAGGACTTGGTGGCAGCGACCGCGATTTCCAGGCTGGCTTGGATATTGACCACTATGTCGGCAACTTGCGTGATACGCGAGCCGAGCACGTTAGTGAGCGCTAAGACCTTGGCGCCCCGGCTGCGGGCGAGCTTAGCGGCCTCTAAGGTGTCGGCGGTCTCGCCGCTCTGGGTGAGGGCGATCACCAGGGTGTGCTCATCCATGTAGGGGTTGCCATAGCGGAACTCGCTAGCCACCCGGGCATCGACCGGCAGCTGGGCCCATTTTTCTATCAAATCACGACCGATCAGGCCGGCGTGGTAGGAAGTGCCGCAGGCCACGACGTAGACGCGGCGGATGTCTCGGGTATTCAGGTCGAGGTTGGAGAAGTCGTTGCGCATGGCATACTTAGCTACCGCCGGCTGCTCGTAGATCTCCTTGAGCATGAAGTCAGGAAAACCGGAGTGCTCGGCCTCGGTCAGGTCGGTGTCGATGCGCTTGATGGTAAAACCAGTAAGCGGCCGACCCAGGCCGACCAGCTGGTCATCCGGCAGATAGACCACTTCGTTCACACCGGCGCAAATCAAGGCCGGCAGGTCGGAGGCGGCCATGCTACCGTCGGCCGCTACCACCAAAGGTGAGTCATGGCAGACGCAGAAAACGCGTCCAGCGCTGTCTCTATCAAGGATGGCAAGGGCGTATGAACCTTGCAACTTAGGTAGGATTGTTTTGACCAAAGCGGCGCTGTCTGCGTTCGGGTCGAGCCCTGCCGCCTGCTCGAGCAGATGGGCGACTACCTCGCTATCGGTGTCCGAGCGGAAGTGATGGCCTTGGTCTTCGAGTGCTTGGCGCAGGGCGAGGTAGTTCTCGATGATGCCGTTATGGACGATGGCGAAACGCCCCTTACAGCCGCTATGGGGATGGGCATTGGCAGTGCAGGGGGTGCCGTGAGTGGCCCAACGAGTATGAGCGATGCCGCAGGTCGCGCTGGTCAGGCGGATATCCTCACTGAGGTCTGCAAGCTCTTTTTCGAGGTCGGAGACTTTGCCGGCGGTCTTGACCGTGACGATTCCATCATCGTCAAGCAAGCTGACCCCAGCGCTGTCGTAGCCGCGGTATTCGAGGCGCTTCAAGCCCGAGATTAAGACCGGCAGGGCCGAATTGGCCCCTGTGTATGCGACGATTCCACACATTTGCAGTAGTCTGTTTCCTTTGGATCTGGCGGAGAGAGGGGGATTTGAACCCCCGAACCGAGGATAACTCGGTTAACGGTTTTCGAGACCGCCGCTTTCAGCCGCTCAGCCATCTCTCCTTAAGGACTGCACCTATTGTAGCAAAAGAGGCCTAAACCCGGGCAGGCTTCAGCCAGTCCAGATAAGCGTTAGCCTCGGTCTCACAGAGATCGTAGAGCTGGCTGCTGGTGCCGGCTCCGCCAGCACCAGCAGCACTGGTGGCGGCGATGGTGGCCACCTGGGCATGGGCTTGGAAGGGGTTGACTCGAGCTGCGCCCCACTGGATCTTAGGTTTGGCCAGATACATGGTGGTGAGGGCAAGCGATCCCTTATGCAAACAGAGGAAGTGTTGGTTCCAGGCGTAGCCGGCATGACGGTACCAGGCCAGGCCGAGCAGCAGACAGAACAGAGCGACCAAAACCACGACCGCGCTAACCGCGATGCCCAAACGCAGGAGCCAATCCGGCGCGGTCGGGGCGAGCAAACAGAAAGGCAGCCAAACCGCCGCGAGGGCAAGCAGGCAAAAAGGCGCCACCCTGACCAGGCGACGGGTGACCGCGCGGCGGCGGGCCACCTTGGGGAGACGCTGTAGCTCAGCCAGCTGCGGGCGCTCCCCATATTCGGGCAAAAGCTGTTCGAGCAGAGCCGGCACTTCTGTGGTCTTAATGAAAGGATGGATCAGCACACCGTTTTTCTCTAAGTTTTTGTTTTGGTTTTTACTGTTGTCGCGGCTGCTCACGATCATGAGCCTGACTTGGGCGTAGCCAAACCAACGTCTGATGCAGCCTTGGCGGATCTTGAGCTGCTGGATGCGGTTGATCGCGATGCTGTGCGAGCGATGGCTGAGCAGGCCGTATTCGATTTCGATGCGCCCAGCCCGGCGCCGACCGCGAAAGCCGGCCAGGCTGACCAGGGTGGCGACAACGCTAGCGGCGAGCGCGATCACGACCAGGGTCAGCACGGCGCCGACAATCAAGAGGGGAGCGGCCTGGGACAGCTGGCGGTAGGCGGCGCTGGCGGTGTGGGCGACGCCACCGTAGAAGTTGCTGATGCCGTCAAAGACCCGCCAGACGATGCCGACCAAGATGAGCAGGATGAGTCCGCTACTGTCGCTGGTCAAGGCGCTGAAGACGAGCTGCGGCAAGCTCAAGTGGTATTCGTATTCGATCCTGCTCTGGTCGCTGTCCGGGCCGGCTAGTAGGCCGCGCGCGCCGGCTAAAGTCTGCTGGACGCCGAGGGCGGTCTGGCCGAAGGCGCTCAAGTCCCCGCCGATCCGAGTGCCTGGCTGCGGACTTATGTGCTCCTGAGGGTTTTCCTTGCGCTTGAATATCTCCAGGCGCAGTGACTCGGCCTGGCCGAGCTTGAGGGCGGGGATGACGAGGCTCTGGTTGGCACTGCCGCCGGCGGTCTCGACCTTTAGCTTAGTCAGACCGAAGAAGCGTTCGACCAGGCTGGCCGAGAGCTCGACCGACTGGATACGGCTAAAAGGTACGTGCAGGTGGTTGCGGAAGATCAGGCCAGAGGAGACCTCTAGCTCGGCATCGCCGATGCGCCAGCGGAAACGTAGGTAGTAGATGAGGGAGATGACGATTACCAGCAGTAAGGCCAGGAGCAATACGATAAGGGTGACTGCGACAGTGACCTGAAGCTCTGCTGTCGTCTGCGCGCCACCCTGTCTCCCGCCGCCTAAGGCGCCAATCAATACGGCAACGCCCGCGATGACGATGCCGAGCCCCGCCCGCAGACTGTAACTTAGGACATAAAGGGGGTGGATGCGCTGCCAGCCGGAGCCCGCCACCGTGGGCCGTGGATCAGACATCTTGCTCGCGCGCTTCCCGGGCAAGCTCGGCGACTTGGCTGCGCAACTGGTCGGCCTCGGCGATAGGCAGTCCGGGGATCTCGTGCTTGCCGGCAGCGGTGGCGGCGCTAAATGAGGCCAAGCCGAAGCTACGCATCAGGGGCCCCTGGTGGGTGTCGACGTCTTGGACCCTGATCAAAGGAACCACGAAGTGCTTGCGCCAGAAGATGCCACGGTAGATCTCCAAGTACTCCTCACCGACCGCGAAGCTGAAACGCCTCCAGCGGAAACGGGGCATGATGGCGGCGCAGATGACCAGCAAGACGACGCAGACGATGATGCAAAGAAAGATACCTCGACCGGCCAGCCAAGCGACGCCGTGGGCGAGTAGGCTGCGGCCTACGCTGGTCACGGCGCAGACAAAGACGCAACAAAGGGCCGCGAGCAGACACCAGAGAACCACGTTGATCACCGCTGCCAACGTCCACACGGTAACCACCTTGCGGTCAAGCTTACGTCGCTGCATCTGCTTCCCTTTCTTGTAGCCGCCCTGAGTATGGCAGATTCGCCGGGGCTTTGCCAGCGAAAACGATGTGCTACAATCATTCCTGTTTATGCGTCGGGGCGTGGCGTAGTTTGGTAGCGCACTTGACTGGGGGTCAAGGGGTCGCTGGTTCAAATCCAGTCGCCCCGACCATTCGGATTGATAGTAACTAATCGTGCAAAAACCTTAACAAAATGTTAAGATATTTGCATGCATGAACATTTCTCAAATATCGATACGCTTCGCGAGATTGCCTTAGACCAATACGGTTTT
>JAISGO010000034.1 GCA_031263025.1 Coriobacteriales bacterium | reverse complement strand
CTTGAGGCCGAGGGCTTGCACCCCGACATCGCCCAGGCACTCCGCGATGCCATCGTGCAGTTCGAGAAACTGGGCGCTGAGATCGTCGAGGTCGAGCTGCCCAACGCCAAGGCCGCGCTTTCCGCCTACTATGTGATCGGCCCGGCCGAGGCCTTCTCCAATCTCAGCCGCTTCGACTCGGTGCGCTATGGACTGTCAGTTGATGGTGCCAAGACCCTGGCCGAGCAGACCGAGCGCTCACGCACCGAGGGTTTCGGCGAGGAAGTAGTGCGCCGCATTATGCTGGGCAGCTATCTGCTTTCCAGCGGTACCTACTATGACTATTATTATCCGGCCCAGCAGATCCGCACCTTGATCACCCAGGACTATGAGCGGGCCTTTCAGAGCTGTGACGTCTTGCTCACCCCGACCACGCCCCGTCCGGCTTTCAAGTTCGGCGAGGTGCAGGATCCGACCAGTATGTACTTGAACGACATCTTCACCATTCCGATCAACATCGCCGGCAATGGCGGCCTTTCCCTGCCGGTGGGCCTGGGCGAGAGCTCCCAGCTGCCGGTGGCGGTGCAGATCATCGGGCCGCAGTTCAAGGACGAGAACATCATCCAGGCCGCCGGCGCCCTGGAGAGCGTCTACCAGTGGCACCAAGTGGCACCGCTAGCCTAATTTTCAGGGCTGGCGCGAAAGCTAGCTGGGCGATTTTAACAAGCAAGATGGTGCGCCATATTAGGGGATAATCGAGTCAAAACCGATCTGACGTAGGGTATTTTGCCTGTAATAAGGAGACAAAGAAAATTCTGAAGGGAGTTACCTGGACGGTAATGACCGAAGAATTTTCTGCAGTCGACGCAGTATGGGGCAAAATGACAGCAGAACAGTAAGCTTGATTCTTTCTTGATTTCTTTTATATTTGAGCGTAGTTGGGCTGAGTGACAGACCGAAGTTACCTGATGTGTAATGAGGGCTGGCGCGAAGCCCAAATGCGCCAAATAGAAAAGAAATTGGTGCGCCATGTAGGACTCGAACCTACGACGTCCTGATTCGTAGTCAGGCCCTCTATCCAGCTGAGGTAATGGCGCACGCTGAGATGATTTTAGCACATCGCTGCAGGGCCCTTGGGTAAATACGTTAGAATAGGGCGATGTCCAAGATCACCCTTGAAGAAGTCCGATTAAGGCTGACAGATTGTCGCAAATGCGAGCTCTGTGAGACGCGTACCAATATCGTCTTGGGTAGCGGTAACCCCCAAGCCGAGGTCATGCTGATAGGGGAGGCCCCGGGGCGCAACGAGGACGAGGGCGGCCTGCCTTTCATCGGCGCCGCCGGCAAGCGCTTGGACATGCTGCTCGAGCTCTCTGGGTTAAAGCGCGAGGACATCTACATCGCCAATCTCCTGAAATGCCGCCCACCGGGCAACCACGACCCCACGCCCTTCGAAGTGGACATGTGCGCCGACTACCTGCGTGATCAGGTGCGGGCGATTTGGCCGAAGGTGATCGTCACCCTGGGGCGTTTCGCTTCGCAGTTCATCCTCAAGACCGACATGGGGATCACCCATCTGCGTGGGCGCTCTTATGTGACCGGCGCCTTCAAGGTGCTGCCGACCTTCCATCCGGCGGCGAGCATCTACGACCAGAAGAAGCTGCCCTTGTTGGAACATGATTTTGGGATGATCAAGGAGCTGCTGACATGAGCAGTCTGTTGACTGGCAAGGAAGTCGCCCAGGACATCTACGCGAAGTTGGAGGTGCCCGAGGGTGCGACTTTGGCCATCCTCAGCCAGAACGCCCAGCCCGATGACCTGGCCTATGCCAGGAATATCGCCAAGGCCGCCGAGAAGGTCGGCATTAAGGTGATCCAGACCGAAGATGCTGAAGAAGCCTTGGCGATGCCGGCGGTGATCGTGCTTGGCGACCACCAGGGGCTAGAGCTCGCTCCGCGCCAGGACATCGATGGCTGGAACGATTATTTCGCGCCTTGCACCGCCGAGGCGGCTCTGCGTATTCTTGATTTTTATGGTTATGAGCTGCGTGGCAAAAAAGTCACCGTGGTTGGACGCAGCATGGTGGTGGGAAAACCCGCCGCGATGCTGGCGCTGGCCAAGGATGCGACTGTGACCATCTGCCATTCCAAGACCCTGAACCTGCCAGCCGAGTGCCGAGCGGCCGACGTGGTAATCGCCGCCATCGGTCGCGCCCAGATGCTGGGACGGGAATATTTCCGCGAGCACCAGAAAGACCAGGTGGTGATTGACGTTGGCATCAACGTCAAAGCGGACGGTAGCCTGGTCGGCGACGTCGCCACAGGCGAGGTCGCCGACCAGGTCGCGGCCATCACTCCGGTTCCGGGTGGGGTGGGCGCAGTGACCACTGCTATTTTGATGGAACACGTGGTAAGAGCCTGCACGTTGGCGGTATAATTTCGATATGGATATTCAAGAAGAAAAACAGGCGGCCTTAGCAGCGATCGCCGCCGCCGCATCGACTGAGGCCTTGGATCAGGTGCGGGTACGCTACCTGGGACGGAGTGGTTCGCTGACTGCGTTCTTCAAACAGGTGGGCTCCCTTCCCAAGGCAGAACGAGCGGCTTTCGGCCAAATGGTCAATGCGGTCAAGGCAGAGGTTGAAGCGGCCCTCGAGTCACGTAAGGAGCAGCTGGCGGCCAGCGAGCTCGAGCAGAGTATCGCTGGCGGGGTGGTTGATGTGACGCTACCGGGGCGCCGTCGCACGGTCGGCACCGAGCATCTGATCAGCCAGATCACAGACGAGATCGTCAGCATCTTCCGGGGGCTTGGATACACCACGATGGAAGGCCGCGAGGTCGAGACCGACTATTACAATTTCGAGGCCCTGAACACTCCTCCTGACCACCCGGCCCGGGGTATGCAGGACACTTTTTATCTGGTGGACAATTCGGGAGCGGCCGCGAAAGTGAGCGGCGAGAGCGATGTGCTGTTGCGCACCCAGACCAGCGGTACCCAGATCCACGCCATGGAGAAGCAGCGTCCGCCGATTTATATGCTAGCGCCGGGACGGGTTTACCGCCGGGACGTCGCTGACCCCTCGCACCTCCCGCAGTTTACCCAAGTGGAGGGTCTGGTGGTGGACAAGGGGATCACTTTCGGAGACCTTAAGGGCACTTTGGATTATTTCTGTAAGCAGATGTTCGGGGCAGACCGCGAGACCCGCTTCCGGCCCCATTATTTCCCCTTCACTGAGCCTTCGGCCGAAGTCGACGTCTCCTGTGGCATCTGCCACGGAACCGGCGTTGTGCAAGAGGGTCCGAATGAGGCTAAGCCCTGCCGCTTTTGCAAAGGCACTGGCTGGCTGGAGATCCTTGGTTGTGGCATGGTCGATCCCAATGTCTATTCTTTTGTCGAGGTCGACCCAGAGCTCTACAGCGGCTTCGCCTTTGGCCTGGGCGTGGAGCGCATCGCCTGCCTGAAGCACAATGTACAAGACCTGCGTATGCTCTTGACCGGGGACATGCGCTTTCTCCGGCAGTTCTAGCACGGGCCGGGGGCACCTTATAAAGTGTCCCCGAGCCTCGCAGCGACAAATCGGAAGACCTTAGTTCTTATAGACTTTCTCTAGCCGTGCGCCAAAGCCACAGCAGAGCTCATAGCTGATCGTGCCCAACGTAGCAGCTAACTCGTCCATCGGTGGGAAAACAGCCTCGTCGCCGATCTTCAGCTCGACCGGGGCTGTGCCATAAAGGGGCCGTAGTTGGTGTTCATACATTGACATATCCATGCAGATATTACCAGCGCTACGATAGGCCAAACCATCGATGGAGACACTAAAATTGTTGGAAAGGGCCCGGCGTAGGCCGTCGGCATAGCCGATCGGCAAGGTGAAGACCTCGACGTTGCCGGGGGACTGGTAGGTCCAATTGTAGCTGACCCCCTCGCCGAAGGGCACTTCCTCGATGCGCACGATGCGGGCGTGCACGCTCATGGCGGGTTTGAGCGTGGCCAGGGCCTGGGTCACCGGAGAAGGGTGCAGCCCGTATTGGGCCAGGCCCACGCGCACCATGTCGAAATGGGTCTCACGAAAGCGGATGGTCGCCGCACTGTTGGCGGCGTGGATTAGCCCCGGCTTGATGCCCATGTAGCGGATGGTCTCGATGGCCTCGTTGAAACGCTGCAGCTGGAGGAGCACACCCGAGGTATCGACCTCGTCAGCGGTGGCGAAATGGGTGAATACCCCATCGAGGTGCAGCGCGCGATGGAAGTCGATGCTGTGCAGGAAAGCGGCGGCGTCTGACCAGGGTACACCGATGCGGTTGAAGCCGGTGTCGATCTTTAGTTGGTAGTCGGCGATCTGGCCGCGGGCATCGGCGGCTTCGCCCAGGGCGAGGGCGAACTGCTGGGTGAAGACAGTCGGGACCAGGTGGAAGTCGAGGATCTGGGGGATGGCTTCAACATCTGGCTGCGACAGGATCATGATCTTGGCCGGTAGGTTAAGCCGGGCGAGGCGGGCCGCCTCATCAACAGTGGCCACTCCCAGGTATTTGGCGCCACAATGTACTGCAGTCTCGGCGACCTGCTCCGCGCCGTGCCCGTACGCATCGGCTTTGACCACTGACATGATCTTGACCTCGGGGCCGATCAGTTTGCGGATAGTCTTGAGATTGTCGCGGATGGCTTCGAGATCGACCTCTATCCAGGCAGCCCGGTTCATCAGTGGTTGCTCCGCAGCTTTTGGCGGATCTCTTCGGCGCGGGCGAAGATGCGTTCGACGTCGAGCCCGCTACGGTGGTGCCCGTCGTAGAGGATCTTGCCAGCGATCATGGTGAGCAGGACGTTGTCCTGGGTAGCAGTGTTGACGATGGCGGAGTTGGGGTCATGGGTGGGGGCTTGGTTGGAGTTGGAGAGGTCGAGGCAGATGATGTCGGCCTGTTTGCCGGGTTCAAGGCTGCCAACCTGGTCGGACAAGCCGAGCGCGCGGGCCGATCCGAGCGTGCCCAGCTCCAGCATACGTTGGGCGGTGACGAACTTGATTCGACCAGCGACCGCGCGTTGGATCAGCATGCCGATGCGCATCTCGGCGATCATGTCGGTGGCGTCGGTCGCGGCCGGTGAATCAGTGCCGAGGCCGAGACAGAGGCCGGCCCGGATGAATTTGGGCAGGGGCGCGACTCCCATGGCCAATTGGGCGTTGCAGCGGCTGCAGAGCGCGACTGCGACATCGCGTTCGGCCAAGGCCTCGATGTCCGCATCGTCGACATGGACACAGTGTACGGCCAAGACGTTGGGCACGTCCAAGATGCCCCAGTTGAGGACGTATTGGACAGGCGAGACGCCGGTGGCTAGCCAAGGCGGCATCTCTATCGAGTAGCCCTCGCCTTCGACTTCGGTAGCATGTACGGAGAAGGGCGAAGCGCCGTAGCGCACGAAATCATATTCTTCGCGGCTGCCCGCAAGATGCAGGGCAACCGGGGTGCCGTCGGTGGCGTAGGCGGCGATCTTGTGGAACATCTCAGGATGGCACTTGTAAAGCGCTGTAGGGGCGATCCCGATGCGTAAGAGCTGTCTGCCGCGCTCATGTTCACGCCATTCGGCGATGTCCTGTGTGGCCTGGTCGAAGACGAAATCAAGCTTGTGTCGGTCAACGGTGCCGCATTCGCGGTAGATCACCCCGCGCAAGCCGACGTTGGCGGCAGCCCGGAAAGGCGCGCCGGTGTCGGTGATGTCAGCTATGGTGGTGACGCCGCTGCGCAGGGCCTCGAGTACGCCTAAGGCGGCGGAGTCCTCCCAGTCCATGGTGGTGAGCAGGCGCTCCTTCTTAGATAGGCGCAGCTTCCAGGCGGCATAGGGGCTATCGTGCACCAGCCCGCGCAAGACCGAATACTCGAGATGGGTGTGACAGTCGATGAAACCAGGCAGGATCGCGGCAAGGCCGTAGTCGGTCTCGGGTTCCTGCGGATAGCGCTGGCGCAACTGGGCGCTCGGTCCGATGTCGGCGATTTGGTCGTCGCGCACCAAGACTGATCCGTCCTCGATGAAGTCAGAGGAGACTGGTAGGACGTATTTAGCACTCAGTAGCAAGTTTTTCCCCTTCGTCTAAGAGGCGGCGAACGGCCTGGTCGGTAGTGGCTTCTGCGTAGATGCGTACCAGTGGCTCGGTACCACTTGCCCGCAAAAGGAGCCAACTGCCGTCTTCTGAGACCTGTTTGATCCCATCATAGGGGCCCTCGCGGTGGGCTTTGGCATAAGCCTTGAAGTTCTCGATTTGGGCGGGGCTGACCTTGAGGTCGCGGCGCTGATAGTGCCAGTCGCCACATTGCTCGAGCAGCGCGTCGACCAGCTGGCGTAAGGTCTTGCCGGTCACCGCCATCATCTCAGTCAGGAGCAGGGCCATCAAAAGCCCGTCGCGCTCACGGACATGGGCGGGGATGCCGATACCGCCGGACTCCTCGCCGCCGATCAGCACATCGCCTTTGCACATCTCCTGGTAGATCCATTTGAATCCGACCGGAGTGGTGGTCAGCTCGAGCCCGAGCTGTTCGCAGAGGGCGGCGATTAGGTTGGAGCCGCTCTGGGTGCGCACTACCCGGCCAAAATTATGGTGATAGGCGACCAGGTGCTTCGTCACCAATGCCAAGATCTTATGGGGTGAGACGAACTCCCCGTCGGCGCAGATGGCGCCGATCCGGTCAGCGTCACCGTCATTGACGAAACCGCAGCAAGCACCGCTCTTAAGGACGGCTTGGCGGCCAGTCTCGATCCAGGGATCGATCGGCTCGGGGTGGAGGCCGCCGAAAGTGGGGTCGGCTGCGTCATTGACCTCTTCGACCGCTACTCCGAGGATGCGTAGGAGCTTGGAGAGGTAATGGCGCCCGGCGCCGAACATCGGGTCAACCACCACCTGGAGGCGGGCGCCAGCGATCGCTTGGGCGTCGACGAGGCTGAGCAGGTCTTCGAGGTAAGGGGTCACGATGTTACCGGTTGTGACTTCGGCCTGGGGGAGTGCTGCTGCCGTGTCGGGGATCAGCTTTTCGAGCTTGTCGGTGAAAGCCTTGGGCGAGGCGCCGCCGTCGGGCATGCGCAGCTTGACGCCAAGATACTCTGCGGGATTATGTGATGAGGTGAGCATCACGCCGCCGATCGCCTGGGGATTGCGGGAGATCGTCCAGCAGAGGCAGGGGGTCGGGCAGTAGGCATCGGAAAGCAGAACCCTGAAGCCGGCGCCTTGTAAGACCTGCGCCGCTAGCAAAGCATAGCGGTCGGCCTCTAAACGGCAGTCATAGCCGACCACCAAAAGGTCTTGTCCGGATTTAATCTGGTTCGCGAATTCCGCCTGATATGTGGCGGCGACCGCTTCAATCACCCGGGCGAGGTTAGGCTCGGTAAAATCCTCGCCGATGATCGCTCGCCAGCCGTCAGTGCCGAAGTGAATTTTAGCCATGGCCTTATTATATGCTATAATTCCTGTCTTGCAAAAGGTTCCCTGTGGGAGAGTAGATTAATGCCTGAGAAAAAAGTGACGACGGAAGAATCCGAGAAGAAGACGACGGCCGCGACCAAGTCGGCCGCTGTTAAGAAGACGCCCGCGAAGCAGGCAAGCGGCCCCAAGGGAGCGACCAAGCCCACCAAGCCTGTCGCCGAGAAAGCGACCAAACCGACCAAGAAACGCAAAGTGGTGGTGGAGAGCGGCAATAAGGCCCTTAAGGAGAAAAAGCTCAACGCGGCCAAGAAGGTCGCTCTCAGGGGTATCGGTGCCGCCGAAAGCGGAGTACGCGGTTCTGCCAAGGGCAGCCAGCCCGGCGCCTCCTCTGCCGCAGATGCGGCGGCAAAGGGAGTTAAGGCAAAGCCCACACCGCTTGAGAAGTACAACGCAAAACAATCCAAGAAGTCAGCCAAAGCCGCCCAGCGCCAGGAGAAGGAGCTTGCCCGGTTCAAGAAGCAACAAGGCGCCCTACGCGAGCGGGCCGATGCTGGCACCCTGCGCGCCCATCATCGCAAGTGGCCTTTCGTGCTCCTGGTCATCGCGATCGTGATAGTCTTGCTCCTGCTGGGCTCTTTCCTCTTCACCTGGAACCACTGGCCGGGCACCGGGCTGATTCAAAAGGTTAACAGCAACTACGTGAGCTGGGTGGACGATCTGCATCCGAGCATCGCCGCCACGGTCAACGGCGTCCCCGTCAAAGAGCAGAACGTCACCGACTATATCGCCAACCTGCGCAAGACCAACAGCACTTCTAGCCAGGATCTGACCACGGACAGCACTTGGACGCAGGCCCTGCAGGCCCAGGGCACGACTGCCGCCAAGATGCGTGAGAACATCATCAAGAACGTCTTCGCGCCAACCCTGCTCACCCAACAATGGGCCGACCAACTCGGGATCAAGACCGATATGGATGCCATCAATAAGACCATCAGCGACAACCAAGCCGCGGTCGGGGCAGCCGGTAATGACGCCAATTGGCTGAGCATCCTCCAGACTAACGGCTACTATAGTGTCGACTACTACCGGATGAGCTTGGTTCAGAAAGACCAGGCCAAGCAGATCGGCCAGACCTTGCAGCCTTTCGATCCGACCGCGACCTATACCTATGACAGCAAGACCAAAACGACCACGGTGACGGCTGCCGGCACCAAGCCAGCGCCAGCCAGTGCCACAGACAAGGCTAACAGCAAAACCGCCAAGAAGTCGACCAGCAGCACCAGCAGCGACGACCAAGACAATACTAATGCCAAGGACGTGGCCGACGCCTATGTTAAGGATTTCAAGAGCTATTGCAAGGATCACGTCGCACGATATTGCAAGGATCAGAAAATCCCTGTTGCCACTTACGACCCTGCCAACTATGCCTACAAGACCCTGCCAGCTGACATCCTGAACGGACTCAAGGGCCAATGGCAGCAGCAGGATAGCAGCGCCGAGGACAACAAGAACAATGCCAGCTACGACGGTTTGACCGTGGGCCAGGCCGATCAGTTTGCCTTTGAACTGCAACAGCACAAAGACCAAGCCGATATCGTGGTCGACCCGATGCCGACCGGCCTTGCTTATGACACCGACAAGTCGGCTCCTGGCGATAATCCGGCCTCCACTGACAACACTAAGACCGACAACAGCAACGGCACCACTACGGTCAGCTCACAGGAGGAGGCGACCAAGGATGGGCTGGTGATCAAAGACGACACCGTCGGCAGCGGCAAAGCCGTCAAGGCCGGTGACAGCTGCGAGGTGCTCTATATCGGCACCTTGGATGACGGCACCGTCTTCGACTCTAATACCAGCGATAGCCAGACCGTGAGCAGCGGTAAGCAGATCTTCACCTTTACCGCAGGTGCGAGCGGCCAGGTCATCGAGGGCTGGAAGTGGGGCGTGATCGGCATGAAAGTCGGCGGCGTGCGCGAGCTGACGATCCCGGCCAGCCTTGGCTATGGCAGTCAAGCTCAGGGCAGTATCCCGGCTAACAGCACGCTGCACTTCAAGATCACCCTAAAGAAGATCAAGTAAAAGCGGCTATTCGGCACATTCGGACTCCGTGGTATCCCTCGATACCGACAAGGTAACTTCGGGCTACCATGTAAGCTATGCCTGATCTAGAGGACGAGATCTATAAACTGCGCCAGGCCGAGGAGCGTAAGTACGCCGAGGGTTTGGCGCAGCTGCCCAAGATCAACCTGGGCGCCCTCTTCATGCCGGGGGTGTGGGGCCCGGCCCATGGGCAGTGGCTGACTATCCTGTTCTATCCGTTATGGCTGGTCGCGGACAGCTGCCTTTGTAACGCTGTGACCTATAGGGGAGTGGCGATTCCATTGGGCGTCTGTGTCGCCGTCGGGACGGCCCTGCTAATGGTCTTCTATGCCAAGACGATAGGCCCCAAAGCCTATCTCAGGGTTGCCGAACGCGTCCCCATCGACAAATATCTGAGGCGCGAACGCAGCTGGGCTTGGCTGAGCCTTGCGATTGCGGTCATCCTTTTGGCGCTGGCGACCGCCTACAACCTGGTCTTCAGGTTGGCACTCCTATAATTACAGCTCCACCTTGTCCCCTGAAGAAGCCGCTTGGGCCTTTTTCGCCGTCCTGATCAAGAACTCCGCGTTGCTGGAGGTCTGTTTGAGGGAGCGGATCAGCATCTCCATCGCCCGTTCTACGTTGTTGAGGTTGGCCAGGATCCTGCGTACTGCCCAGATCAGAGGCGCCTCTTGGGGGTTCATCAGGAGGTCTTCTTTGCGGGTGCCGCTGGCCACAGGGTCGATGGCAGGGTAGATGCGCTTATCGGCGAGCTCTCGGTCAAGGCGCAACTCCATGTTGCCGGTGCCCTTGAACTCCTCAAAGATCACCTCGTCCATCTTCGAACCAGTCTCGACCAAGGCAGAAGCTAAGATGGTCAGCGAGCCACCACCCTCGATATTGCGGGCGGCACCGAGGAACTTCTTCGGCGGATAGAGGGCGGTGGAATCGACGCCACCGGAGAGGATGCGCCCGGAGGCAGGCGCGCCCAAGTTGTAGGCCCGGGCCAGGCGGGTGATGCTGTCCAGTAGGATCAAGACGTCGCTGCCTTCTTCGACCATGCGTTTGGCCCGTTCGATGACCAGCTCAGAGACGCTGATATGGTTCTCATAGGGCATGTCGAAAGTCGAGGAGACCACTTCGCCATGGATGGAGCGCTCCATGTCAGTGACTTCTTCGGGACGCTCGTCCACCAATAGGCAGATGATCTTTACCTCGGGGTTGTTGGCAAAGACGGCCTCGGCGATGTCTTTCAGTACGGTCGTCTTACCGGCTTTGGGTGGCGAGACGATCAAGCCGCGCTGGCCCTTGCCGATGGGGGACACCAAGTCAATCACCCGGGCGGTGAGGGCGTCTTTGCCGTGTTCCATCAGCAACCGCTCGTCGGGGTAAACCGGGGTGAGTTGGCCGAAGTGGGGCCGCAGTTTAGCGACTTCTGGGTCATGTCCATTGACCGTGCTGACTTCGTGGAGACGGGCGAATTTGTCGGATTTGACGTTCGGTTTGGATTTGCCCAAGACGATGTCGCCTTTGCGCAAGCCATATTGTTTGACCAGCTGGGCCGGAACATAAATATCGTTTTTGCCTGGTAGGTAATCATGTCCGCGCAAAAACCCATAGCCATCGGGGAGGATTTGCAGGATGCCATGAACCTCTTGCAGGCCGTACTTCTTCTCATAGGCCTCTAGGATCAGCTGGATCAGCTCGCCTTTCTTGACGTAGCCGCTGCCTAGCTCGACTTGGTACTCAGCAGCCTTCTCCTTCAGCTCAGGGAGCTTTAGTTTCTTCAGCTCCTCTTCGGAGGGCGCCTTGAAGTGGCTTTGGTAGTTGTTGCGGTTGTTGCGGTATCCGTTTTGGTTATTCTTGCGGCGCGGTTTGAAGTTCTTCTTCTGGTAGTTGCCGCTATTGTTGCCGTTATTATTGTTATTGCTGTTGTTCGACATACTCGCTTTGCTGCTCCTTGATCGGACTGTCCTGCGGGGGCTTATCTAACGGTGGCCCAGTCGCGTTTGAATTTTTCCAGCCCCTGATCGGTCAGAGGATGCTTGACACATTGCTGGAGCACTTTGAATGGCACGGTGGCGATATCGGCGCCCATCAAAGCGGCCTGGGTCACGTGGTTAACGCTGCGCACCGAGGCGGCGATGATCTGGGGGCCCTCCTCGTCCTCGTTCGGCCAATAGTTGGCGATGGCGTCGACCACCTCGCTAAGCTGGGCTAAGCCATCTTCGCCGATGTCGTCGAAGCGGCCGATGAAAGGACTGATGAAACTAGCACCGGCCCGAGCGGCCATGATCGCCTGGGGAACGGTGAAGCAAAGGGTCATGTTGACCGCGATGCCCTCCTCGGCCAGGGCGTGGCAGCAAGCCAGGCCCTCGATGGTGGTCGGTACCTTGACCGCGACGTTGTCGGCCAGTCCGGCCAGATGCTCGCCCTGGGCAATCATCTCCGCCCGGTCGTCAGCGGTGACCTCGGCCGAGACCGGGCCGTCGACGGTCTCGCAGATGCGCTTGATATGGTCTTCGAAGTCGGCGAGTTTGCCGCCGATCTTGGCATAAAGCGAAGGATTGGTCGTCACGCCAGCGACCACGCCCCAGCTGGCCGCTTCTCGGATCTCCTGCAAATCAGCAGTGTCAATGAAAAATTGCATTGTCAAACTCCTTGGGACTGAATGGGAAAGAATAGAATGCGACGAACGTCGACAGAGAGAGTGTAACATAAAAAGGTTAAAATGTTTGCAGCATCGACCAAGCCCCGCCGCTCATGGCCTGGTGCTTGTCCAAGTCAGCAAAGGAGCCCATTGCCGGTTACAGTGAAAAACGGCCTGCCGGCCGTCCAGACCTTGGAGAGGGAGAACATCTTCGTGATGACCCATCGTCGCGCTGCCCACCAAGACATCCGCCCCTTGGAGATCGCCATCGTTAATTTGATGCCGACTAAGGTCGCCACTGAGACCCAGCTGATCCGCCTTCTTTCCAATTCGCCCCTGCAGGTCAACGTGACCCTGGTGGCGATGAGCGGGTACCTGCCCAAGAACACATCACAGCAACATATGGACACATTTTATGTCCCGTCGGAGCAGGTGCTCAAGCGCCGTTTCGACGGCCTGATCGTGACCGGGGCGCCGCTTGAAGCCACTCCTTTTGAGGAAGTCGATTATTGGGAGGAGCTCAAGGCCATCTTGGCCTGGGCGCGCCGCAATGTCTTCAGTAGTCTTTTTATTTGTTGGGGGGTCAACGCGGCCCTGTATTATTACTATGGGATAGAGAGGCATCTCCTCCGCAAGAAGCTCTTCGGGGTCTACCCGGTCGCCTTGCGCGACAAGACCAGTCACCTTCTGCGCGGTTTCGACGACCCCTGGCTAGTGCCGCAGTCGCGCTATATGACAGTGTTGCCTGAGGACCTCGAGGGTACCGGCTTGCGCGTGCTGGCCGCCAGCCGCAAATGCGGCGCGGTGGTCTTCTCCAGCGCCAACCACCGCCAAGCCTATATCACCGGGCATCTCGAGTACGACGGGACCACCCTCGACCGGGAGTACAAACGCGACCGTAAGGCAGGGATCAGTATAGACCCGCCCTTCAACTATTACCCCGCAGACGATCCCCGCCGCCATCCGATGATGCGTTGGCGCACCTATGCCCATCAGTTCTATTCAAATTGGCTGAACCACTACGTCTACCAAGAGACACCATTCGACCTGACGAGGTTAAGGTGAGTACGGAAAAACCAAACGGGGAGCGCTCGACTGCCCCACAACACCGCAAGGCTGTCACAAAAGCTACGGCGGCGCCCCCTCGCCACCGTGGTACCGTCCCAGCGAAACGCCCGGGCTCGGCTGCTCCTGCGAAAAGCCAAGCCAAGCCTGTGCAAAAGGAGCGCAGTGCAACAGCCAAGGGGCGGACGCGCGCGCTTCCCACGACCCCAAAGGCGCGCAGTCAAGGGCAGGCGCGCAGTTTGTCCCCTCACAATCGTGCTGCTGCTCGGCCACCAGCCAGACATGGTAGTAAGACCCAAAGAACAAGGCCACAACGCCAGCCCCAGGTAACGCCCGCATCCCGGCATCCGCGCCCGCAACGCCGGGCTACCCCTGAGATGGCCCAGGAGATGCCGCGCCACTATCGACGTTGGCCGATCCGGCTGGGTGTGACCATCTTGATCGTGCTTATCCTGTTGGTCGCAGCGGCTTTGGTCGTGCACGCAGTCCAGGATACGGTCAGTGGCGGCTCAGGTGCGATTAGCTTGAGCGCTACCCAGACCCGCCAGGCCATCGACGCCAACCTGCCGGCCCTGCCCCAGCTCATTAACGTCGTTAGTGGGGGTTTTGAAACCAGTGCCAACTTGCCTGGCAACGTGAGCGTCAATCAGAGTTTCGTGCCGCCCTTGGGCGCCAAGAAAGCTACCGGCAGTGAGTTTATCTCTACCCCCCAGGTGCTGCCGGCGGATGTGCTTAACGGTTATTACGAAGGACGCTACAGCGCCTACAAGGCTAGTCAACTACAAGAATATTTCAATGGCGCCTATGAATTGGATTGGTGCAAGGACAGCAAGGGCGCCCTTTACCAGCTGAGCTATGTCAACTTGAAGAGCGCCGATGTCGCAGGTGAGCTCAACTACCTTATCTCAAAGCAGGGCCTGATCGGCTATAAGGCCAAGACCAGCGCAAGCGGCACTGACAGCGGCGGCTATCTGTGCCAGCGTGGCACTATCCATATCGGTAGCCATAAGTTCTACTATGAGGTTCAGGCCACTGACTTCAGCCGCATCTACCGGGCGCAGAACCTGACCACACCTGCCGTTTACGCGGTCTTTAGCATGGCCGACTATAATTTCTACAAGAAGTCGAGTAAACTGCAATAAGCTTGTGCGAGAGGGCGGCTAGGGGCGAAGGTAACGCTTTGGTAAAAAAAGTTAGACTACTCTAACTTTGCCCGGATTAGCGCTATAATAAGCCCTTGATAACGCCTATCCCTGAGTCAAAAGGAGCACCGATGAGCGACACAGCTTTCATATATCTGGACAACGCCGCCACCACCCGGGTCTTACCGGAAGTCGTGGCGGAGATGGAGCCCTATTTTTTGACCGGCTGGGGCAACCCCTCCTCGCTTTATAAGATCGGCCAGGACGCCAAAGCCGCCATCTCGGACGCGCGTGAGCGCATCGCCGGCCATCTGGGCACTGAGGCCAAGAACATCTACTTCACCGGCTGCGGCACCGAGTCCGACAACTGGGCCCTGAAGGAGACCATGTTCGCCTACCGTGATAAGGGCAAGCATATCATCACGACCACCACCGAGCACCACGCCATCATGAACACCTGCAAGTGGCTGGAGCAGCGCGGTTGTGAGGTAACCTATCTGCCGGTGGACGGCGATGGCCTGGTCGATCCGGCGGCATTCGAGGCGGCCATCCGCCCGGACACCGTGATGGCCTCGATCATCTACGCCAACAATGAGATCGGCACCGTCCAGCCGATCGACCAGCTCTGCCAGATCGCCCACCAGCACGGGATCATCTTCCACACCGACGCGGTCCAGGCGATGACCAACCTGCCGATCGACGTGAGCAAGACCGAGGTCGACATGCTGTCCGCCTCTGGGCATAAGTTCCACGCGCCCAAGGGGGTCGGCTTCCTCTACATCCGCAAGGGCGTCAAGACCAAGAACTTCATCGACGGCGGCGACCAGGAGCGTAAGCGCCGCGCCGGCACCGAGAACGTTCCCTATATCATGGGCATGGCCAAGGCCCTGGACATCCAGATGGCCAACTTCGACACCCGGGTGCCCCAGGAGATCAAGCTGCGCGACCACCTGATCGAGCGCGTCCTGGGCGAGATGGAGCACGTCCGCCTGAACGGCTCGCGCGACCAGCGCCTGCCCAACAACACCAACTTCTCCTTCCAGTTCGTCGAGGGCGAATCCCTCCTGATGATGATGGAGCAGAAGGGCATCATGGCCTCCAGCGGTTCGGCCTGCGCCTCGGGCTCGCTCGACCCCTCGCACGTGCTGCTGGCGATCGGCCTGCCCCATGAGATTGCCCATGGCTCGCTGCGCCTGACCTTGTCCGAGGACACCACCTTGGAGGACATTGACTACACGGTGGAGTCGCTCAAGGAGGTGGTCGGCACCCTGCGTAAGATGTCGCCGCTTTACGAGGACTTCGTCGCCGGCAAGGCCGACATTGCCGGTTTCGTGGACAAGAAGTAAAACGGGTGCAGGGACGGAGGGCTGAGCGCATATGGTCTATTTCGCCATCATCATCGCGATCGTGCTCTTCGTCCTGCTACTCGGCCTGTCCTATCTGGTACTCAAAGCCGCCGTGCGCAACGGCATGAAGGAAGCCCTGGAAAAGGACGTGATCGAGGTTAAGCCCAAAAAGTAAGGCCGCTGCCAGCTGGCAGCGTTGAGATAATAGGTTAAAGAGAGGAAAGAACAAAATGGCATATTCAGAGAAAGTGATGGACCACTTCCAGCATCCGCGTAACGTCGGTGAGATCGAGAACCCCTCCGGGGTCGGCACCGTCGGTAACGCCCAGTGCGGCGACATCATGCGGGTCTACTTCGACATCGACGACGAGGGTATCATCCGCGACGTCAAGTTCAAGACCTTCGGCTGCGCCGCAGCGGTGGCCACCTCCTCGATGTCGACCGAGATGGTCAAGGGCAAGACCGTGCAGGAGGCCCTCGAGGTCACCAACAAGGCGGTGATGGAAGCTTTGGACGGCCTGCCGCCGATCAAGATCCACTGTTCGCTTCTGGCCGAGCAGGCCATTCACGCCGCGCTCTGGGACTACGCCGAGAAGAACGGCATCAAGATCGAGGGGCTGAAGAAACCGGTCAATGATATATCCGAGTGTATAGAGGAAGAAGACTACTAAGTATCTGCTTCTTCAGCATTTGGCACAGTTCGCGTCCGGCCGTGCTCGAGTACTCCAGTACACTGCGCGCGCCCGAACGCGAACTGCACTCAAATGCTGAAGAAGCCATATCAATACAGCTATTTGGCGCATTTGGGCTTTGCAGAACCCCTCGATACCGACTAGGTAACTTCGGCGTTCTGCAAAGGTCCAACTGCATCCAAATATCTGCTTTTAGTGCTTGGAATGGTGTTTCTTCAGCATTTGGCACATTCTGGCTTTGCAGTAGCAGCGCTATACCGACTAGGTAACTTGTCTTACATCTCCGTAGGGGCGGCTTGTTTTCGTTGTTTGAGATATATAACGCCATTTTACTCCTTTTATGTTAAAGTATTACAAAGTAATACTTTTTAAGAGAGGTGTCCTATGGCGGCGACCGCATTCGTCCAAGCAAAAGTCAATCCAGAGCTCAAGCGCCAAGCCGAGCGTGACCTCAAAGCCTGGGGCCTTGACATGTCCACGGCTATCCGCATGTTCTTGACTAATCTGGTTGAGACCCGCCACCTGCCCTTTGTGGTGGGGGACTACAAGGAATTTGACCCTTACTATGAATGGGAGGCCAAGGCTGTGGCCGATTGGGAGGCGTCGGATCAAAAGAGCTATAGTCCGGCTGAAGCTCGCAAACGCCTAGGACTTGATTGATGTGGAAAGTCAGATATTCGGATAGCTTCATCAAACAACTTGCGAAGTTTGACAAACCGATTGCTCGGAGGATATTAGATTACATGGATAGCCTACAAGATCTCCCTGATCCGAGGAAGAGAGGCAAAGCGCTTAGCCAAAACCTACGCGGTTATTGGCGTTATCGCGTTGGCGATTACCGAGTAATCGCAGGGATCGAGGATGATGCCTGCCTGGTATTGGCAATTGACGCTGGCCATCGATCTGAGGTTTACAAGAGACGCTAAAACGCTGTATCTTACACCTTGAAATGCTTGCTGAAAAAACCCTTCTTCTCGGCTCTATGTAAGCCATAGCTTGCCAAGACCTCCTGTAGAGAGGATTTGACTGCGTCCATATCGATGTGGTTGACGACCAGGCCTACCTCGCCGGTGTTCTTGTCCTTGGAAAAGGCCCCGATCGAGACCTGCTTGGAGTGTGTCGTGTGTCCGCTGAAAGTAGAGTAATCGCCACCGAAACTGATTCCGTCTGCGCCGAAACTCAAGCTGTTGGAAGCGTCTTTGGTCTTCTCTTTATCGGTGTAGGTTCCGTCTGCCTCTACTTTCACGATGTATTTGTAATTCTTCTTGACGTCTCCGATGGCGCCCAGGCCGGCGTCGGCGCGGTCGACCCAAGTGTAGTCCAAGATGATATTGTCGTCGTCGAGTTTGTACTCCAAGCCTGGTATGTCGTTGGCGTTGTTGAGCTGGTCAACGATTGCATTCAAATCCATCATTTCTGACTTCCCTTCGAACAGCTTTGATAATTATTGCCGGTAACACAGCAAAGAGGTGGGAAAAGGCTTCCCCTGCTGCATTTTACACGGCTACATTCAATCACAACGAATAGGAATAATATGTGAATGTATCAAATGAAACGTCCCTTTGATACACCCTTTATGCAGGACGAAAGTAACTAGGGGACGTGGGAAGTGAGGGCGGCGGCGGATGTTATAATAGCCTCTCTTAGGGAGAGGGGCTATGGGAAAAGCAAGGAAAATCGTTGTTGCCGTCCAGTCTGCTGTTCTCAGCCTGGCCCTGGTTCTATTCTTGAATGGGCCTTGGGCACTTGGTTCGCTGGAGAAGAAGCAGGCTTTCGCCGACGGCCCGGTCACCTCGGGGGAGTGGGCCTACCTGCCCAATGCCACAGGGATCACCCTGATGGCCTATACCGGGCGCAGCCTTATCTGCAGGGTTCCAGCAACGGTCGATAACCTGACGGTCACGGAGGTGGGCAGCGAGCGTTGGGGCTCGATCCTGCTGCCGCGCAATACGCTCAGGTTGGACACCTCGAACTGCGGTGGGTCGCTGCAGGCGCTCAACTGCGACTATGACGGTTTGAGCTCGATTAACGTCTCTAACAACCCCAATCTCCAATACTTGTCCTGTGCGAGTAATTACCTGGCGACGCTTAACCTACGCCGCAACCCCAATCTCAAGGAACTGAATTGCTCGCTCAACCGATTGCGCGCCCTCAATCTCGCCCAGGGGTTGAACCTGGAAAAATTCTACTGTGACAACAACATGCTGACCTCGATCAACGTAGCCAGCGACAGCAATCTCAGCGAGCTCCACTGTAGCGATAACAAACTCACTAGCCTCGACGTTTCGAACAACCTCAACCTAGAAGAACTCGATTGTGACGATAACCAGATTCGCAGCCTCGACCTGCGCGGAAACGCCCTGCTTTACCTGAGGTGTTCCCAGAACCTGCTGACTTCCCTGGACCTCTCCGCTTGCGAGAACCTGCGCACTCTGGAATGCAGTGGCAATTCATTGACAGCCCTCGATGTGAGCAACAACCCGGATCTGAATGATCTGGAGTGCAGCGAGCAGGATCTGCGCAGCCTCGACCTCTCGCGCAACCCTGCCCTTGCTATTCTCTATTGCGGCAGCGTCAAGCTAGACCACCTCGATCTCTCACACAACTCCGCCCTCGTCACCCTGTATTGTGACGCCAACCAGCTCACTGCTCTCGACCTTTCACATTGTCCCCAGCTGGGCCGGCTTTATTGCGATGACAACAAGATCACTGCCCTCGATCTTTCCCATAACTTGGATTTAACCTGGGTTGATTGCTCAGATAACCGACTTCGGCAGGTGGACGTGGCGCGTAATCGCCGTCTGCTGGGCTTTGTCTGTGACCGCAACCTGATCTACAACGTCTCCACGGTGGCGCGGCGTTTCGGTTACGACAGTGCGATGCCGCAGAGTATCCTGACCGATATCGACCCACATCCCGCAGTCAAGGACTTCCGTTATCAAAAAAAATACAACTATAACGGCAAGCCCCGCTCGGCCAAGGTCAGCGCGGCGCCCGGGGTCTGGGGCATGGGCAGGGTCACGACCTACTACAAGGCGCAGGGCTCGTCGCGATATAGCACCGTGGCGCCCAAGGCGGCGGGCCGCTACGACCTCTATGTGAAGACCACCCAGGGATCCCATTACTATGCCAGGAACTCCTATTTGAGGCTGGGGGGCTTCCAGATCACCCCGCGCGGCGTCTCCAAGCTCAGGGCCAAGGCTGGTAGCAACAAGCTCACCCTCTCCTGGAAGAACTATTCGACCAGCGCCGACAACGTGAGCTCTTATCGGGTCTATTACCGCAAAGCGGGATCCGGCAAGTGGCGCTATAAGACCTTGCGAGCAAAAAAAGCGAAGAAGACCACCCTCAAGCTCGCCGACAAGAAGAAGTATTACCTGAAGGTGCAGGTCTGCCACTCGAGCCATGGTCGCACCCTGGCCTCCCACTACAGCGCGACGGTGCATAAGAAAACAAAATGAGCAAAGGGTCTGCGCTTGGGTAGGCGATGGCGATAAATGTATCAAATGAAACGTCCCTTTGATACACACTTGGGTCCGTATCGTGGGGGATTATGCCGCGAGCTGGGAGTGGCGCCGGCGCGAGACCGAGATCACGCCACGAATCTGGCGTAGGACGGTGATCACCTGTTCGACCGTGACCGGTAGGGCGATCTCGAAGGTGATCTGCATCTCGACCAAACCGTCTTTGTTGGAATGGGTGTTGATGTTGGTGATGTTGACCGCGAGGTCGGAGAGGGCGGCCGTGATGTCCTGGAGTAGGCGCAAACGGTCGGTGGCGGTGAGGTAGGCTGAGGTCGTATAGGTGCCACTGGATCCGGCGCCTGCCTGCCAGTCGGCCTTGACCACGCGTTCTGGCTCGCGTTTGTTGAGGTTGATGAAATTTGGACAGGCGCTGCGGTGCACTGAGATGCCCTTGCCTCGGGTGATGAAACCGGCGATCTGGTCACCAGGGATGGGGTTGCAGCAGCTGGCTAAGCGCACTGGTGGGTTGTCCATACCCTCGATCATCACCGCTGCTTTGTTCTGCAGAGCTGCGCTGGGGGTGTGGCCATGGGGGCGGCGTTTGACGTTAGTGAGCAAAGGTAGCCTTAAGCCGCCCTGGCGGTCAGATGCGTGCTCAAGATCGCGGCCGAGCAGCTTGGCTAGACGGTTGCTGACGAACTGGGCAGTCAGCTTACCGGCGCCGATATGGGCGAAGACGGTGTCGCTGTCGCCGAGTTGTAGGTCTTCAGCCAGCTCTTGCAGGGCCTTGGTGGTCTTGCGCGAAGTCAGGCCGAGCTTGTGCTCATGGAGCTCGTGAGAGAGCTCTTCGCGGCCGCGTTCGATGTCGCTCTCGCGGCTGATCTTGCCGAGGAAGGAGCGAATCTTCTGACGGGCGCCGGGGGTGCGCACGTATTGCAACCAGTCGCGTGAGGGACGGGCGTTGGGGTTGGTCAGCACCTCGACCCGGTCGCCCATCTCGAGGCGGGAGTTGAGTGGCACGATCGCTCCGTTGACCTTGGCACCAACGCAGTGATTGCCGACGTCGGTGTGGATGGCATAGGCGAAGTCGAGTGGGCTTGAACCATTGCGCAGGGAGATTACGTCGCCTTTGGGGGTAAAGACGAAGACTTCGTCCGAGGTCAGGTCGCTTTTGAGGGTGCGCAAAAAGACCTGGGGATCCTTGGTCTCGTCAGAGAGCTCGAGGATGGACTTAAGCCACTCCAACTGGCCCTGGAATTGCTTGCCGAAGTCGTCGACCTTGCCGCCCTTGTAACGCCAGTGGGCAGCTACGCCGTATTCGCTCATCTGGTGCATCTCCTGGGTGCGGATCTGGATCTCCAGGGGCCGGGCGGCCGGCCCGATCACGGTGGTGTGCAAGGACTGGTAGAAGTTCTGCTTGGGCATGGCGATGTAGTCCTTGAAACGGCCGGGCATCGGGCGCCATAGGGTATGTACCGCGCCCAGCACGCTATAGCACTCAGCGACGTCGCCGACGATCACGCGCAGGGCGATCAGGTCATAGATCTGTGAGAAGTCCTTGCCCTTGGAGACCATTTTGCGGTAGATCGAGTAGAGGTGCTTGGGGCGGCCTTGGATTTTAGCCTTGACCTTGATCTCGTCGAGCTCTTTTTCGAGCAGGTAGATGGCGCGCTTGAGGTAGGCCTCGCGCACCTCGCGGGACTCTTGCACCATGCGCTGGATCTGACGATAGCGGAAAGGGTCAAGGTAGTAGAATGAGAGGTCTTCCAGCTCCCATTTGATTTGGGAGATGCCCAGGCGGTTGGCCAGGGGAGCGTAGATCTCCATGGTCTCATGGGCCTTGAAGATACGCCGGTCTTGGGGGAGGGCCTCGAGGGTGCGCATGTTGTGCAAGCGGTCGGCTAGCTTGATCACGATTACCCGGATGTCCTTGGACATCGCTACCAGCATCTTGCGGATGTTGTTGGCTTGTTGGTCGGAGAGGGTCTCGATCTCGAGTTGGCTGATCTTGGTCACACCGTCGACCAGCTCAGAGACAGCTGGGCCGAACTTCTCGGAAACCTGTGCGAGCGAGACAGAGGTGTCCTCGACGGTGTCATGGAGCAGGGCGGCGATGATGCTGTCCCGGTCCATATGCAGGTCGGCCAAGATGATGGCGACTTGGATGGGGTGGTTGATATAGGCTTCGCCGGATTTACGGAGCTGGCCCTTGTGGGCGGTAGAGGCGAAGTTATAGGCTTTGATGATCTCGGCGACCGTCTTCTTGTCCATATAGGTCGCGACCTTGTCGGTGAGGTCTTTGAGGGCGTAGGTGATCTCCTTGCTCTGCAGGTCGACCTGTTGGACGGGGTCGCGTTCTTCGGGATGTGCGGCGCTTCGGTCACCTGCACCCTTGAGCATGCGCACGCCGGTGCTCAGTTCTCCCTCGCCGTTGTTGGCGATTGGCGTATTGGCAGCTGTCTTGATAGAATCCATCCTAACTATTATACCGAGAAGCTTTTGACTGCTTGTATCCGCCAGTTGACGTCCCCGGTGGGGGTGAGACGATTTAGGGTGTCCCCGATATAGGGGTCGTTTGTCCCCGGTATGAGTAGGACAAAAATCGCCGACCCTTTTGTCCCTCAGCTGGTTGTCATTTCGGGCGCAGGGCGCGGTTAATCTTGGCGAGTAGGGCGGCAGGGCCTGCAGAGAGGGCGAGGTCCTTGAAGCCCTCGAAGCGGGCGCGCTCTGCGGCGCCCTCGGCAAGTAGGCTGCTCTGGGCGAGGTCGACCTTGCGCACGCTCTCGGGCAGGCGAATCTGGAAAGTCGCCGGGTCAGAGCCGTTTTGCGCGCCAGCCTCAAGTAGGCCGAGCTCGGCAAAGACCTTGAGGCAGCTCTGCTCTTGGCGGTCGGCGTCGACTGCGAAGCAGTCCTGGCCGGCGGCTTTGGCCGTGCGCCCGGCCTCGACCAGCTCGCGCCAGGTCTGGGCGAGCAGCTCGCGCGGCGGGGAGCTTTGGGCGAGCAGCTTGAGGTTAAGCGCGACGTCGTCCGCGCCGAAGAGTAGATGGACGGTGGCCGGCTTGCCGTCGCGGCCAGCCCGCCCGGCTAGCTGGTTGAACTCGATCAAGGAGAAAGGCAAGTGATAGAGGAAGACGTGGCGGACGTCAGGGATGTTCATGCCCTCGCCGAAGGCGCTGGTGGCGACCACACAAAGGGCCTCGCCAGAGTGGAAAGCGTCGGCTACGCGCGTGCGCTGCGCGGCGTCGAGCTTACCGTGGTAGAAGACGACGCGCTCGCCCTGCTCGGGGCAGAGCTTGCGCAGGCGCTTGCAGAGCAGGACCGCGAAGCCGCGCGAATTGACGTAGACGATGCCTTTCTCGCCCCGGCGGATAGACTCGGCGATGATCTGGTCACGCTCCGCTTCGGCATGGTCACGGGCGTCGTCGAGGGCGAGGTTGTCGCGGTGGAAGTCATCGCTTAGCGTGGTGGTGATCGCAAGCTCGCCAACAATCTGCTCAGCTGCGGCTGCGTCTGCGGTGGCGGTACAGGCCAGGATGGTGGCAGCCTGGAAGGGGTGCAGGATCTCGCCCAGGTGCCGGTAGGCCGGGCGCTGCTGTTCGCTGGCGCCGGCCAGATGATGGGCCTCGTCGATGGCGATGAAGCCGATGCGGGCGCAAGCACTCGCATCCGGTAGCAGCTTTGCGGCATTGAACTGGAGGAACTCCGGAGTGGTGAGGATGGCGGCGAGGGGATGTCCTGCGTTCGTATTCGGGTTTTGCAGCTCGGCATAGACGCGGGCGCGCTCGGCCGGGCTGCTCTCACCGGTCAACCGCTCGGCGCGCAGGCCCAGCTTCTGCAGGGCCAGGTACTGGTCGGCGATCAGGGCGCGCAGGGGATAGACGAAGATGCTGACCTGCCCCCGGCGCTCGGCCAGGTAGGCGGCGAAGAGCTGGAAGATGAGCGATTTGCCGCGCCCGGTGGGCAGGACGGCGAGGGTGTTCTCGCCGTGGGAGAGCGCGGCCAGGGCCTGGCGTTGGGCGTCGAACAACTTGACTCCGCTGTCCTGTAGCGCTTTTTTAGCAAAATCAAGTCCAGACTCGGGGTATTCCAACCCTTTGACCATCAGCTGGACTTGCTTGTGGCCGCGGAATTCGTCGATGGCCAGCTCGGCGCAAAGGTCGACTATCGGCTCCTGCCAAAGGCCGGACTTCTGATCGGCGTTGAAGTAGATTGCCTTGACGCCGTCAGCCTTGCAGGAAAGGTGCTGCTTGTCCTGTCCGACCCAGCGGACGTCCGTGAGGTGGGCGGCGGGGAAGCGGTAGAGCGGGCGGGGGTTGCCGTTGCCGCAGGGCTCGAGCGCGTCCAGGTCATCGACTTGTTTGGCAGTGAGGGAGCTGGCTTGTAAATCAAGGTCATAGCTTGCAGCCGCTTTGAAGTCGGCCTCGGGGATTGTGCCGCCGAGCTCGGCGAGTCGCTCGCGCAGGGCGGGCAGGGCGTCTAGGCCCATGGTGAAAGCGCAGGCCATGGGGTGGCCACCGAAGCGGCTGAAGAGCTCCTGGCATTGCGCGAGCAGGGCGAAGAGGTCGACGCGTCCGACGCTCCTGCAGGAGGCGTTGAGTTCGCCTGCCTCCACGGTGTAGACGATGGCAGGACGCTGGTAGGTCTCGGCCAGCTTGGAAGCGGCCAGGCCGAGTAGGCCGCGCTGGAAGCTGCCATCGCCGACCAGGATGATCGGCGGGATGGACGGACTAGGCGCTCCATCGTCCCCGTCATTACCCTCTTTATGCGGGTAATCCACAGTCTGAGGTGGAATGGATCCCCCGGAAAAGCCGGGGGATGACGGAGAGGACGGCAGACCCTCCATCTGTTGTTCCACCATAGCCAGGGCGGCCTCGACGATGGCGGCAGTGCCAGTGCGGCGCCGCTGGTTGATGGCCTCGAGCCGCTCGACTAAGGGCGCGGCGCTAGCGGCGTCCGGGGCGAGCAAGGTCTCGAGCGCGATCCGGGCGTGCTCCATGCGCCCGGCGGCGTTGAGGCGGGGACAGACGCTGAAGGCCAAGTCGCGTGCGGTTGGGGTCGTGGTGGCATACTTGCCCTGGCCGAGGATGGCGGCCAGGGCCGGGCGGGGGCGCTCGGTGATCAGCCCCAGGCCGGCCTTGACCAGGCCACGGTTCTGGCCGGACAAATCCATGGCATCGCCGACGGTGCCGATCGCGGCCAGGTCGGTGAACTGTCGCCAAGCATCCGGCAGGAGTAGCTGGACGAGTTTTAAGACCACCCCGACCCCGGCCAGGTCGCCGTCGGGCGAGCCATCCTGGCAACGGGGATCTGCCCAGAGGCAGTCCGGCAGGGCGGTGGGGCGTTCATGGTGGTCTGAGACCAGCACCTCGATGCCCTGGGCCATAAGCTCTGCGATCTCCGGGCCGGCGGCGATGCCGTTGTCCACGGTGATCATCAGTTGGGGAGCGGCCGCTAAAATCTCAGGCATAACGGTGGCGGTCAGGCTGTAGCCCTGGCTGAGGCGGTTGGGAATGACGTAGGCGGGCTCACAGAGCTTGGCGCCGAGTTCGCGCAGAGCGAGCAGCAAGGTAGCGGTCGAGGTCACGCCGTCGGCGTCGTAGTCGCCGAAGACCAGGATCCTCGTCTGTGCGGTGACCGCCTGACGGATACGCTCGGCGATCTCGGGCAGCCCGGCGATGCGGGCCGGGTCGCCCCAGGTATCGTCCAAGCTTGCCTTTAAGAAAGACTCCTGCTCGGCCCTTGTGGAATAGCCCCGGGCGCTGAGGGTGCGGGCGAGCAGGTCTCGCACTAGTGGGTTTTTGCCTTGTCTAAGGCCGGATTGGGGTTGTGCTCTTCAAGCAGGGCAGGTGCGTCAGGGCCGAGCAAGATGTCCCAAAAAGCCTGCTTGCCCTTATCGTGTAGGGTCCCGTTTTGGGGGCGAGGCTTAGCCTTGCCCGGGGTCTTGCGGCGGGGTTGGACTTTTTTTGGGGAGGCCGCCTTGGTTTTGACCTGCGCCCTACGGGGCGGCTTGGCTTTGCAGAAGAAGAGCTTGTGTTGGTGGTTGCGGATCTCGATCCCGCCGGGAAGATGGACACTGAAGTCGGGGTCGAGGGCATGCTCGGTGATGTCCTGTAGGTGTTGCTGAGTGAGACGGGCATCCGGAGCAAGCTCGAGCATCGCCTGCCGGGTCGCTTTCTTCAGGTAGCGGGTGAAGAGTGGCTCGGGTGTGGCCTGTTCGATGTAGGCGTTGTCGGCGGCCAAGGCGTTCAAGGTACGGGCACAGGTGTGGAGGAAATCGGGGTTGCGCTGTTCGAGCAAAGGGATTAGGCGATGGCGGATGAAGGCCCGGTCATAACGGGTGTCGTTGTTGCTAAGATCTTCCCGCCAAGGGATTTTCCTACGTCTGAGCTCGGCTGTGATCTCTTGGTGGCTGAGCCCGAGCAAGGGGCGTAGTAGGGGCACCCCGTCAACTGAGCCCTCGTAGCCCATGCCGACCAAGGTGTCCAGGCCGGCTCCGTGGATGACCCGGGAAAGGAAAGTCTCGACCCGGTCGTTTAGGGTATGGGCGGTGATAATCATGCCATCTGGGCCCGCCAATTCGACGGCGGCAGCATAGCGAATGCGGCGGCCGGCTTGTTCGAGGTTGCCCTGGCCGGTGAGATCAGCCCGGCGCAGGGTGCAAGGTAGACTAAGCTCAGCGCAGAGCTTGAGCACGAAAGCCTGGTCGGCTTCGCTTGCCTGGCCGCGTAAGCCGTGGTTGACGTGGAGTACCCGGTAGTCTAGGCCGGGCGCGGCGGCAGGGAGGTAGTGGGCGAGGAAAGCCGAATCGGCGCCGCCGGAGACCATCAAGATAACCTTACACATATGTAGATACGCTTTCTCGGATTGTGCTACATAGTGTAAGAATAGATGATATGCCCCTCCCGTGGTAGCGGGAGGGGTCGGTCGCTGAAAGCATCAAGGCAGAAAACGACCGGTTTACGCAACATCCCACGAAGCCGATGGCCGGTTTGGGGAAAGCAGACATGCCCTAGGCGAGTGCCTCCAGGGCCTGTTCGACAGTGAAGCTGCGCTCATAGAGGGCCCGGCCCACGATCACTCCCTCTATCCTCTCTGTGCCCAAGGCGGCCAGGGCGCGCAAGTCGTCTAAACTGCCGATGCCGCCAGAGGCGACCACGGGGAAGCCAGCTGCCTCCGCGATTTTGCGATAAGCCTCGGGGTCGACCCCGACCTGCAGACCGTCGCGGGCGATGTCAGTGTAGACCAGGTGTTTAATACCGATGTCGGCAAGCTGTCTGACTAAGCTGGTGGCGTCTTGACCGCTATCCTGCTCCCAGCCGGAGATCTCGGCCTCGCCGTCCTTGGCATCGACTCCGGCGCAGACCTGGTCGCCATAGCGCAGGCTCGCTTCACGGGCGAAGCCAGGGTCGGAGACCAGCATGGTGCCCAGCACCACCCGGGCTACGCCGGCCCGGAGCAGTGAGTCGATGGTGTCGAAAGTGCGGATGCCGCCGCCCACTTCGACCTTGAGGCCGCTTTCGCTTACGATGTCTCGGATCAGGGGGAGGTTCTCCGGCTCGCCAGAACGCGCGCCGTTCAAGTCAACCACGTGGAGCCACTCGACCCCTGCCGCTTTGAAAGTGAGGGCCTGGGCCACAGGATGGTAGTTATAGACGGTGGCTTGGTCATAGCGGCCTTGAGCCAGGCGCACTACTTGGCCGTTGAGCAGGTCGATGGCGGGTAGGAGTTTCATTTTCGCATCTCCGTTCTGACGATCTCGACAAAATTATTGAGTAGCTGGGCACCCAGCCGGGCAGATTTCTCGGGATGGAACTGCACTCCGAAAAGCGTATCTTTGGCCACCGCCGAGACGAAGTGACAGGAGTAATCGGTCTCGCCGACCACGAGCGCGCGGTCATCCGGACAGACCACATAAGAGTGGGTGAAATAGAAATTGCTCTGGTCGGGGATGCCCTTGAAAAGATGGGCCGTTGCTGCCCCGCTAGAGGCTGAGGAGCCGTCGGCAAGGCCGGTATAACAGACTTGGTTCCAACCTACGTGAGGTACCTTATAGCTGTGTCCGGAGCGATCCTGCTTGGCCAGTAGAGCGGCATGCCCAGGTAAAACGCCCAAACCCTGGGGAGACGTTCCGCCTACCCCGCCCTCTTCGCCGCTTTCGAAGAGCAGCTGGAGGCCCAGGCAGATACCGAGGAAGGGCAGCCCCTCTGTTATCCTCTGACGTAGTAGCGTGCTCAGGTCGAAGCTATCTAAGAAGCCCATCGCATCGGCGAAGCTACCGACGCCGGGTAGGACCAGAGCGTCTGCGTTTTTGATTTGGTGAATGGCCCTAGCCTGGTCTGAGCCGGAGCTGATCTCCGCCGAGGCACCCGCCGCCCTGAGCATCCTCGCCACATTGGTCAGATTGCCCTTGCGATAGTTGATCACGGTCACGTGCGGAGAAAACATGTTCTCATTCTAACCCGTAGCGGGGAAGATACAAGGGCGGGGTGCGTCCGCCGCAGCTTTGGGCCCGCGCAGAGTGGTGACGAGGCCGAGCTAGCCGCCAGGCCTGGGCCGGTTTTGTTCTAGACTAGAGTCTAGAAGAGCGACAGAACAGGAACGGGGAAACATGTCCACACATGAGCGCATCATTGACATCCATTGCCACATCTATCCGGAGAAGATCGCCGCCAAGGCGGTCGCCGGAGTGGGGGCTTTCTATGGCATGCATATGGAGGGCGAAGGCTCGCCGGAAGCGCTCGCAGCCAGCGCCGAGCGGCATGGTATCGACTATTGCCTGGTGCATTCGGTGGCGACCACCGCCCATCAGGTGACCTCTATCAACGATTTCATCGCCAAGCAGCAGCGTCTCCATCCCGAGTTCATCGGCTTCGCGACGATACACCAGGATTTCGAGGACATGGAGGGCGAGCTCGCGCGTATCCAGGAGCTGGGCCTGCATGGGATCAAGATCCATCCGGATTCGCAGAAGGTGAACATGGACGACCCGCGTCTAATGCGCCTCTATGAGCTGATCGAGGGTAAGCTGCCGATCATGATCCACTGCGGCGACTACCGCTACGACTATTCGCACCCTCGTCGCTTAGTCAATATATTGCATACCTTCCCCAACTTGGTGGTGGACGCCGCCCACTTCGGCGGCTGGTCGCTCTGGGACCTCGCGGTCGAGTACCTCGAGCATGAGAGCTGCATGATGGACCTCTCTAGCTCGATGTATTGGTTGGGTGCGCGGCGTACCCGTGAGCTGATCGAGATCTATGGGGCCGATCGGGTGATGTTCGGCAGTGACTTCCCGATGGAGACCACCGAGAACGAGCTGCGCCGTTTTGACGCCTGCCAGCTCGATGTTGCCTCGCGAGAGCAGATCCTCTGGCAAAACGGTCAGAAGTACCTGGGCATGGATTTGAGGTAGCAGAGGCAGCTTAAAAAGCGATAACGGGAGCAATGACGAGCCGGGGATTAGGCGGGCAATGACTAAAGCGCATGGCCTTAGTCCTGGTGCTAGCGCACTTTCATCTCTGGATTTTCCGTTTTCCTATCCCCGTGTTACAATCTAGCCATGGCAAATGGACAGGACATATCCCCGGATTCCCTCGCCTTACGGAAACTCTTGGACGCGAACCGTGGTCGCATCAGCGAGTTGACCCGTGGATATGGTTTGCGCAACGTCCGGGTTTTCGGATCGGTCGCACAGGGTGCCGCGAGCGAGAACAGCGACGTCGACTTGTTGATTGACGACTCGAGATCATTCCGTGGAAGCTTGCTTGCCCTCTCTCACCTGGTCGGCCAACTTGAGGAGATTATCGGCCGCAAGGTTGACTTAGTCTTCTCCGACCAGATCAAGGAGAACCGCCGCGCTTTCATCGATTCTTCGCCCCAGTTCACCTTATGCTGAACGCGCCTAAACAAGACTCTGTCTATCTGGAAGACGCTCTTGAGTACGTCCAGCTAGAACTGCAAGAAGTAGATAACGGGCTCACTTTGGCTCGGTTGCTCGAGAACCGCAACGCCCAAGATCTTGCGACCCATCGGATCATCATGACCGGAGAGTCGCTCAATCACGTCTCGGACCGTTTCCAAAAGTCGCACCCCGAGATCGCCTGGTCCGATATCATCGGTATGCGCAACGTGCTTCTCCACGATTACGCGAAAGTGAATTACGAGCTGGTTTGGCGCACCCTCAATGAAGACTTTCCGGGGTTGGCAGTGACTTTGCTATCGCTCATCGAATCATCGGACGAATAAGGTGTTCCCGTTTGGGGAAATGATTGCGCTAGCCTGCATTTGAGTGCAGGCTGGTCTTGCAGTACAGCGAAGTTACCTGGTTGGTATCGAACTGTGCTGCAAAGCCAGAATGTGCCAAATGCAGGTTAGCGCAGGATGGTCTGGGCGCGGTCGGGGCCTACCGCCACGATCGTGACCGGCACACCGGCCAGCTCCTCGAGGCGCTTGACGTAGGCCTGGGCCGCCATCGGCAGCTCCTCGAAGCTGCGGCAGCCTGTGATGTCCGTCTGCCAGCCCGGTAGGGTCTCATAGACCGGCCGGCCGTCTTGGTAGTCCACGCAGACCTTGATCTCGGCGAAAGCACTCAGCACGTCCAATTTAGTCAAAGCTAGCTCGGTCAGGCCGTTGACTTGGGCGGCGTACTTGACCACCGGAGCGTCATACCAGCCGCAGCGGCGGGCCCGGCCGGTGGTGACGCCGACCTCGGCGCCGGCGCTACCCAGGGTAGCGCCATCCTCGTCATCGAGCTCGGTCGGGAATGGCCCCTCGCCCACCCGGGTGAGGTAGGCCTTGGCGATGCCGAGTACCCGGTCGATCCGGGTGGGCCCGATGCCGGAGCCGACGGTGGCTCCGCCGGCGCTGCAGCTGGAGCTGGTCACGTAGGGATAGGTGCCGTGGTCGAGGTCGAGCTGGGTGCCTTGGGCGCCCTCCAGCAAGACCTGCTTGCCCGCGTCGAGGGCAAGGTTGAGGAGCAGACCAGTGTCGCAGATCTTGTCCCTGAGGCGGGCGGCATAGCCGCTATAGTCGGCCAGGATCCGGTCGCCGTCCAGGGTAGGCTGGCCATAGAATTCACTGAGCAGGCATTTTTTGCCCGGTAAGACCGCTTTTAAGTGGGCTTCAAAACGCTCCAGGTCGAGCAGGTTCTCCATGCGCAAGCCGATCCGGGCGGCCTTGTCCTGGTAACAAGGGCCGATACCACGGCCGGTGGTGCCGACCTTGTGGGCGCGGTTGTCCTCGGCGGCGTGGTCGAGGGCGACATGGTAGGGCATGATCATGTGGGCGTGGGCGGATATCTTGAGGCGCGCACAGGAGATACCCTCGGCCTCGAGCTTGTCGATCTCTTCGAGCAAGACCTTGGGGTCGATTACGCAGCCGTTGCCGATCACTGGGGTGACCTGTTCGTACATCACGCCGCTCGGCACTAGGTGCAGGGCCAGCTCGTGGCCGTTCGCGATCACGGTGTGACCGGCGTTGTTGCCGCCCTGGTAGCGCACGCAATAATCGTAGTCCGCGCAAATCAGGTCAGTGATTTTGCCTTTGCCCTCGTCGCCCCACTGGGTTCCTATCAGTACTGTCGCAGACACTATAAAGGTCCTTTCTGTTCAAACGCTCAATGAGGCAAGGAAAAGCCGATATTTTGAGTAGATTCGCGTCCGCGCGCGCGGAGTGTACGTAAGGTACTCGAGCACGGACGGACGCGAAGCTGCCAAAATAGCGGGTTTTCCCTACTGTTCGGCGGTGTAGTCATAGAAGCTCGCGTACTGTTTGAGGAAGGTGAGCACGATGCCCTCCTCACGGGTCTCGCCGTTGCGGTTCTTGGCGACGATCAGGTTGGCGGTGCCGAGGTCAGGACGGCTGTGGTTTTCCGCCTCTTCGGCGCTAGTCGAGCGGTCGAGCAGGAGCACCACGTCGGCGTCTTGCTCAATCGATCCAGATTCGCGTAGCATCGAGAGCTGCGGCTTGACGTGGGTGCCGGTGGTGGTGGCGGTACGGTTGAGCTGGGAGAGGGCGATCACTGGCTGTCCTAGCTCTTTCGAGATCATCTTCAGGCCACGGGAGATCTTGCCGACTTCTTGGTAGCGCTGTTGGTCGCTGTAGCCGCCGCCGCTGCCGCCAGCGTTCATCAGCTGCAAATAGTCGACCACGATCAGCCCTTTGCCAGATTCGGTGTTGCGCAGGTGGCGGCGCGACTTGGCGAGGAGCTCGGTCACCGAAAGCGAGGGCGACTCGTCGAAACAGAGGTCGCACTTCATCAGCTGTTCTTCGACCCTGGGTAGGTTCTTCCAGTCCTCTTGTTGCATGCGGCCTTTGCGGATGTGGGCCAGCTCGATCGAGCCGAGATAGGAGGCGACCCTCTGGGTGAGCTCGATTGCCGGCATCTCCAGGGAGTAGAAGATCACTCGGGTGCCCGCGAGCGCGGCGTTGACCGCGAGATTGAGGGCGAGCGAGGTCTTGCCCATGCCGGTGCTGGCACCCACAACGATCAGCTGGCCAGAGCGAAAACCCGCCAGCAGGTTGTCCAGGTCGCGGTAGCCCGAGGGCACGCCGAAGATCTTGTTGGGGTCTTTGCACATCTCCTCGACCTGCTCGACCATCTGCTCCATGAGGGGGACGATCTTCTGGGCGCTGTGCGAGAGGGCGCGGTCGGTGACGTTGAAGAGCTCAGCCTCGGCGTCGGCTACGATCTTGTCCGAATCGTCAGCGTCGCTGTAGCCGATGGCCTGGATACGCACGGCCGCCTTGATCAGCTCGCGCATCATCGCGTCGGTCTTGATGATGCGGGCATAGGCTTGCCAGTTGAGGACGGACATGGAAAGGTTGGCGAGCTCGAGGATGTAGCCCTTGCCGCCGATCTTGTCCAGATCACCCTTGGCCTCAAGCTTGTCGGCTAAGGTCACCTGGTCGACCGGAGTGCCGCCTTGCTGCAACTCCTGGATAGCGGCATAGATCAGTTGGTGTGAGGGGCGGTAGAAATGATCGACCTTGACGATGGCGATCGCGTCCTCGCAGACCTCCTGGTCAAGGATCATCGCTGCCAGGACGGAGCGCTCGGCGTCGAGGTTGTTGGGCGGTTCGCGGTTGAGGATATCGCGGGGGAGGTCTTCAGGCATGATGGGCCAACTTCTGGACGGTATTCTGCAGGTCTTGGACTTGTTCTTGCAAGGCGGCGATCTGGTCTTCGATCGGGTCGGGCATCAGCTCGCGCCGGGCCGGGTCGGCCGGGCAGATGCGGATGCCGTCCTTGGTCACCACTCGGCCGGGGATGCCGACCACGGTGGAGTTGGAAGGCACGTCGTCGAGCACCACCGCGCCGCCGCCGACCTTGACCTGATCGCCCAGGGTGATATTGCCGAGTACGCAAGCCCCGACCCCGATGATGCAGCCGTCGCCGATGTTGGGGTGGCGCTTGCCGCTTTGCTTGCCGGTGCCGCCCAGGGTCACGCCCTGGTAAAGCACCACGTCATCGCCTACCACCGCAGTCTCGCCGATGATCACGCCCATGCCGTGGTCGATGAAGACCCCGTGGCCGAGCTTGGCCGCCGGGTGGATCTCGATCCCGGTGTGGTGGCGGGTGCGCTGTGAGAGCCAGCGCGCGATGCCCTTGAGGCCGTGGCGCCAGAGTAGGTTCTCGAAGCGATGGGCATTTGCAGCCTGCACCCCGGGATAATTGATGAAGATCCCAAAGGAGGAGTTGGCCGCCGGGTCGTGCTCCTTGACCGCACGGATGTCGCGTCTGATGTTCTTGAACATAGGGAATATAGTATAAGGGATTTGGCCCGGGGGCTTGCGCGCTGGACGGTGTTCAGGGGCAAAACTGTTGCAGACCTGAACACTCTCCACCCGGGGCACCCTATAGAGTGTCCCCGGTCAGGCTAGTCTGTGGCTGAGCTTGGCCTTGGTCCACGTTGAGCAGACCTTGTAGTCCTTGACGTCCTTAGTGACCTTCTTATAGACCGCGACTTTGACGTAGTAGCTATGCCCGGCGCCGAGCCCGCGCAGGCGCAGCTTGCCAGCCTTGCGCCCGCTGACGTAGCGGTAACGCCATTTCTTGCTGCCTTTGGCCCGGTAGGCGATCTTGTAGCCAGAAGTGTTGGTAGCAGACTTTTGACGGTGCCACTTGACGGTCAGGCTGCGGTAGCCTGAGCTGAGTTTGCTGATCGACTTCGGCGCCCTAGGTCTTATCTGGAAGCTGCCCAACTTGATGCGTTGGTTGGGCAGATAATAGCCGTTGGCCCCCATTGCGCCCACCTTGACGCTGGCATAGACCGTATAGCTGCCGATCTTCTTGGGCGTCTTGGTGGTGTCGCCCTGAGACCCCTTGGGGTTGTAGATGACCTGAGAGAGCACACCGACGCCGCTCTTCTTGACCTTGACTTTGGCATTATGGGCCTTACCGTTGTAAGCCGCGCTCTTGTGATAGCTGAAATCCTTGGCCCAGGGTACCTTGAGGGTCTTGGGCGCAGCAACGCAGGAGCAGTCGTAATAACTACTCGCGCTAAGAAGGTCGCGCCAGTCGTCCATGATGTCGACCGTCATGTCCTCATAGTCGGGGATGTGCAGCTTGCCGCTGATGGCATAGACGCGCAGGCCAAGGCTGCCCGAGCTGGCCTGGACTTTGGGGTTGGTCAGGTATTTCTCGACCGCGCCCTGGGTCGGGTCGAAGGAGAAGCTGGTCGTGTTCAGCTGGTCGCTGCCACTGGCGGAGAGGCTGGGCACCTCGTCGTCGCCTTCAGTGAAAGGCACGGCGAGCTCGACCGCATAATGGCTGGCGCCAGCTACCGGCTGCCAGGACAGCGAGACCTTGGTCGCCGTTTGGCTGATCTTGAGGTCTTTAGGCGCAGCGTAGACCTGCTCCTCGACCTTACTCGAAAAGCTATAAGCGCCTTTATAGGCAGGGGGAGCGTCGTCCCCGTCGGCGGCGTCTTCGAGGTACCAATCACTTCCGCTGAAAACAGCGGTGGCATAATAGGTCCCCGCCTTGAGGATCAAGTCGTTCTTGTCCCAACCGTTGCAGATGGCGAGCTCCCCTGGCTCGTCGAACATGATGGCGTTCTTGTCATAGGGCGAGATTATGAGATACGACTCGGTCTTGCTGCTGGTGGACAGGCTGAAATGGATGGCCTCGGCCACCGCCGGCGCGGTCGGCGCCACCGTGAACTTGAAGGCGACGTCCGTCTTAGTGGCCGTGCCCTTGACGGTCTGGCCAAGGCTGTAGGCGGTCGACGGGTAGACGCTGGTTGCCGCAAAGGCTTTTTTACGAGCGGCAGGAACGCCGTCGTTCAGGAGCATTAAGCTACAAATAGTCAGAAAAGAAACGATGACGCAGCAGAGGAGACGCAATCTACCGGCAATGGGCGGCATAGATGACCTTTCAGAAAGGAAACGCATAGATTATAACGAGTGGAACTACTATGTGTCAGAATGGCTGCATCGGGGGACACTTTATGAACCATCGGGGACACCCTATAGGGTGTCCCCGAGGAGCCGATACGATGCTTGAACTTCTGGCTTCCTAGAGGTCCAGCGCCGCGTGGTAGGCCTCGTAGACGGCGGTAGTGACGTTGGCGGGGCGCAGGCAATCGCCGACCATGCGGGTGAGCGGCGCGATCTCGAGCAGGGCCTTGGCGGCGTCGGCGCGGGCCTTGCGGCCGACCGCCAGGACCACGTCGCCACCCTTGAACTCGTGCCAGGCCGCTGGGTCGCCCGCTTCACTGGCGCGCAAGGTCTGGCCGTCGTAGCTCTGGCCGAACAGCCCTACTTGGGCATCGATCTTCAGCTCTGACAGTTTGTCGAGCAAGATGGGGCGCTGGCGGATGTTGGCGTCGGGGCAGAGCTCGGGGTCGGCGCCGACCAGGTGCACGGTCTTACCCTGCTCGGCCAAGCCGATGGCACATTCGACCCCGGAGAGGCCGGCGCCGAGCACGATCACTTCGTCGGCCAGCTCGCCGCCGTGCAGGTAGTAGTCCTCTAGGTCGTGGACGTGGGCGGCGGTGGGGGTGGTGCTACTATCAGTCAGCTTCAAAGGTGAGCCCAACGCCGCCGAACCCAGGGCCAGGATGGCCGCGTCAAAGTCGCGCCCTTCTGCCCAGGCCGCGTCAACTTCGGTGTCGAGCAGGACCTCGACCCCGAGCCGGGCGGCGCGGCGGGCGTAGGTCTGGGTCAGTTCGTACATCTCGCGCTTGAAGGGCAGGGCCTGCTCGGCCAAGAGGATGCCGCCGAGCGCGCCGCCTTTCTCGGCCAAAGTCACCTGATGGCCGCGTTTTGCCGCGGTGCAGGCCGCGACCAGGCCGGCGATGCCACCGCCGACCACCAGGACTTTGCGCTTGACCGGGGCCGGCTCGATCTCCGTGCCCTCGATCTCCCGCCCGATTAGGGGGTTGATCGCGCAGCGCCGGGTCTGGGTGGCCGGGCGCTCGGCCATGCAGACGAAGCAGCGCAGGCATTTGTTGACGTCATCGCCGTGGCCGGCTAAGACCTTACGCGGGATATAGGGGTCGGCCAGAAGGCCGCGTCCCATCACCACGATGTCGGCCTTGCCGCTAGCGACGATCTCCTCCATCTGGTCGGGGTCGGAGAGCCCGCCCACCGTCGCCACCGGGATGCGCAGGTGCCTCTTGATCTCCTCGGCAAGGAAGACGTTGCAACCGTGGGGGCGGAACTGCGAAGGGTGGGTGATCGAGAAACCATACTGGTAGGAGCCGGCCGAGACGTGCAAGATGTCGCAGTAGTCCTGGAAGATCTGGGCGATGCGCACCCCATCGTCCAGGTCGTAGCCGCCCTCGAAGAACTCCGAACCGCTGATCCGGCACTCGATGGGAAAGCCCGGCCCGACCGCCTCGCGCACTGCCTGCAGGACCTCGACCGCCAGGCGGGCGCGGTTTTCGAGCGAACCGCCGTATCGGTCTTTGCGGTGGTTGAAGAAGGGCGAGAGGAACTGATTGAGCAGCCAGGTATGGCCGGCGTGGACCATCACCATGCGGAAGCCGGCCCGCTTGGCCAGGCTGGCGGCCTCGGCGTAGGCTTTGACGATGTCCTGCAGCTGCTCGACGGCGAGGGCCTTGACTGGCATCCCGTCCGGGCGGGTCCAGTCACTCGGCCCCCACTGATGGAGCTCGCCCTTGCTTTTCTTGTCCACCATATAAGTGCCGGCGTACTGGCCGGAGTGCGAGAGCTCGACCGAGGCCAGCGCGCCGTGGCGGTTAATGGCGTCAGCCAGGAAAGTGAAAGCGGCCAGCTGGCCGGGGTTCTTGAGCGAGAGGTGGAGCATCTGCGAGCCGTCGGTGGCCGGGTGCACGGTCAGCTCGCTGGCGGTGACGGCCGCCGCCCCGCCCTTGGCGCGCAGCTCATAGAAGCCCGAGGTGCGCGGCCCGGGGCTGCCGTCCGCCGTGATGTCGGTGGCGCCCAGCGGTGCCGAGACCATCCGGTTCTTGAGCAGGGCCCGGCCGACGGCTAAGGGCTCGGCGAGGTGGGGGTATTTCCTTTGCATGGGCGCTCCTTATCTGTGGGGTCGGCGCCTCGCGCAAAACGTTTGCACGACCGGCGTCGCTCTCCCAGCGCGAAACATCTTCTGAGCGGCATAATAGCACGAAAACAGGGAGCTTAGGCGTCTTTGTTGTGTTTTGACAGAACAGGCCCATTCAAGACAGCAAGACCAAGCTGGGGGACACTCTATCGAGTGTCCCACGTACTCCCCCTGTCTGCTTTGCCCGGCGCCATCGGCGTATTGTTTTCGCCCTGGCTCTAGGTTAGGCTATGAAAATAACGGAAATGTTATTTTTAAATTGAAAAAAATAACCGAAATGCTGAAAATACTAAGATAAGCTACAATTAGATTATGAAAAGAAAGCTTTGGCAAGACCTCTTCGTCTGGCGGGAAAGCAAGGAACGTAAGCCCTTGCTGCTCCAGGGGGTGCGGCAGTGCGGAAAGACCTGGCTCCTGCGTACGTTCGCTGAAGAGGCATATCAGAACCAGGTTTACGTGAGCTTGGACATCAACCAACGGATTGCCGCTTATTTTGAGGAATCCATTGAGCCGCGTACTATCGTCAGGATGCTGGCGGCAGAGACGGGTCAGCCGATTAACCCTGGTACTACCCTGATAATCCTGGATGAGATCCAGGCGAGCGAACGGGCGCTTGCGAGCCTCAAATATTTCGCTGAGTTGGCTCCTGAGTATCACATCGTGGCGGCTGGTAGCCTGCTTGGGGTTGCGTTGGACCGCCAGGAATTCTCTTTCCCGGTGGGTAAAGTGCATTCAATGACCCTCTATCCCCTCGATTTCGAGGAATTCCTTTGGGCTTCGGACGAGGATTTCCTGGCCGGGCAAATCAAAGAGCATTACATGAGCATGAAACCACTGAACCAAGGCCTGCACCTGAAGGCCTTGGAGTTGTGGCGGCGCTATCTGGTGTGCGGGGGCATGCCAGCGGTTGTGAGCGCGACAGCGCAGGACGGCGACCTTTCGCAAGCGCCCTTTATCGCCGCTGGCATCAATAACGGCTATCTGGCCGATATGGCCAAGTACGCGAGTCCAAGTGAGGCAGTCAAAGCTCGCGAATGTTATGACTCGATGGTTGCACAGCTTGGCAAGGAGAACCATAAATTTCAATACAGCGTGGTCAAGCGAGGTGCAACGGGGCCGCGTTACGACGCGGCTATCGAGTGGCTGGACATGGCCGGCATCACCCTACGTTGCAGTAAGGTCAACCAGGGCCTACAGCCGCTGTCCAGTAGTCTGGACGCCTCCTCTTTCAAACTCTATTTGGGAGACGTCGGCCTGCTATGCGCAAAATCCGAAGTGCGCGTAGGCGACATCCTCTCCGGGGGCGCCTACCATTTCAAAGGCGCTTTGACCGAGAATTATGTCGCGCAGCAGCTCAAGGCTAGTGGGCACGCGCTTTTCTATTGGACTAGCGCGGGGACGGCGGAGGTGGATTTCCTCATCCAGGGGCAGCAGGGGGTAAGCGCCATCGAGGTGAAAAGCTCCGAGAACACCCGCTCCAAGAGTCTGACCTCTTTCGTGAAGCGCTACGCTCCCTGGCGGGCCATCCGCCTATCGACCAAGCCTTTCGGCGATGCAGGCGGCATCCTATCGGTTCCGCTCTACGCCGCCTTCTGCATTTAAGCGGAACAAGATGAGAAGATGGGGACAGCTTATAAACTGCCCCCATGGATGCTAGGCCAAGGCGAGAAGAAAAGCCTGGGTTCGAGTGCAGTCTGCGTTCGTGCGCGCGCAGTGTATAAATATACTCGAGCACGGACGGGCGCAGAATGTGCTCAAGCCCTGGCTTTTCAGTAACTTAGACGCAGGTGTAGCCGCCGTCTACCGGCAGGATGGCACCAGTCACGTAGCTGGCCTCGTCTGAGGCGAGGAAGACCGCGGCGGCGTCCAGCTCGCCCTCGGCGCCATAGCGCTCGAGTGGCACGGTCTGCTTCATGTAGGCCTGGAAGTCCGGGGTGTCCAAGGTGGCCTTGGTCAGCTCGGTGCCGAAGTAGCCCGGACAGATGCTGTTGCAGTTGATGCCGTACTTGGCCCACTCGGCCGCGACCGCGCGGGTGAAGTTGACCATCGCGCCCTTGGCGGCGTGGTAGGCGCCGCTCGGAAGCGCGGTGTTGCCTACTAGACCGTACATCGAGGCGATGTTGATGATGCGGCCGTAGTGGTTCTTGATCATGATCTTGCCGAACTCGCGGATCATCTTGAACTGCCCGGTCAGGTCGACCGAGATGTCCTTCTCCCAGACCTCGTCCGAGGTCTCCTCGATCGGGTCGGTGGCGCCGGCGCCGGCGTCGTTGACCATGATGTCGACCTTACCGAACTCGGCCTCGACCTTGGCCGCAGCGGCCTTGACCGCCTCAGTGTCGGTGATGTCGGTGGGGACGTACATGCAGTTGGCGCCGAGCGCTTCGATCTCGGCCTTGACCTCCTGCAACTTGTTCTCACGCCGGGCGATCAGAACCAGGCTCGCGCCTTGGCGGGCCAGCGCCTTGGCCATCTGGCGGCCGAGACCGCTCGAGGCTCCGCTCACTACCGCCACTCTTCCAGTCAAATCAAACATAGGCTTCCCTTCCAGATGTCGTCAACACGGAATAAACCAAGGCATACGCCTCTCAGTAAGAACATATCACGTAGCATGATTTTCTGCCGTTGGGGGGCGATTCAGAGTGTCCCCGGTTTTGCGCAGAAGAGGGGATTGCCAAGTCTGTGCCCATTCTGCCAGTGTTAGGAAAACTGCTGTAATACGCAACAAAGTACTGCTAGAATAGTTGTAAAACAGCAATTTGCGCTTAAAGTAAGACGAACGGAGCGTGTCAAGGTGCCAGACCAGGGCAGCGCGGCACAGGCGGCCAAGGAACCTGTGCCGGATCAAGACATAAGCCCGCAGGGGCAGGATATAGATAAGCAAGAGCAAAGCCCCGGCCAGGTCACTCGGATGGGCACGGCCCGGGTGGGGCGGCTGGTGCGGGAGTTCGCCATCCCCTCGATCGTGATGTTCGTGGTCAACGGCCTCTACAACATCATCGACGCCATCTTCATGGGCTTCGGGGTGGGGCCGCTCGGCCAGGCCACCGCCACCATTGCGGTGCCGATCATGATCGTGGGCATGGCCATCTCGATGTTGATCGGGGCCGGCGGCAACGCCTTGATGGCGATCCGCCTGGGCGAGGGGCGCCATGAAGACGCCGAGAAAGTGATGGGCAACGCCTTCACCCTGACCGTGATCGTGGCGGTGGCGATGACGGTGCTCGCGACCGTCTTCATCGACCCCCTGCTTAAGCTCTGCTCGGCGACGCCGGACACCCTGCCGATGTGCCGAACCTTCGTGCATATCATCGCGCTGGGCTTCATCGTGCAGTTCTTCGCCGGGGCCTTCTCCAACTTCATCCGTACCGCCGGCGACCCAAACCGCGCCCTCTACACCATGGTCTCGGGCACGGCGGTCTGCATCCTGCTCAACGCCCTCCTGGTGCTGGGTTTGCATATGGGGGTGGCCGGCTCGGCCATCGCCACCATTAGCGGCCAGACGGTCAGCGCGGTGCAGATCTTCTATTATTTCGTCTTCTCCAAGAAGGCGCCCTTCCACTTGCGCCTGCACTGGCTGCGGCTTAAGCCCAGGCTGGTGCGCGACATCATGGCCCTGGGTTCTTCCTCTTTCCTGCTGCAGGCGGCCAACGTGGTGATCAACGTGGTGGTGAACAGCCAGCTGGCCGGGCTCGGGGCGGGTACGCCGGTCGGCCCGGAGGGAGCCCTGGCCTCGATCGGCGTGGTCAACCGGATCGCCATGTTCACCTTCTTCCCGGTGATCGGGGTGGCGGTGGGCTCGAGTCCGCTCTTCGGCTACAACTACGGGGCCGGTAAGTTCGACCGGGTGAAGCGGGCCTATCTGGTCGCCCTGCTTTGGACGGCGGTGATCGGCGTGGTCTTCTTCATCTTGATCCGGGTGATGCCCGGGCCGATCGTTGGGGCCTTCAACCTCACCGGCAACCTGCGCGACTTCGCCGCCGGAGCGCTCCAGGTGCAGACCTTTTTGATTATCGTGAGCGGGGTGCAGGTGGTCGGCTCCAACCTCTTCCAGTCCACCGGGCAGCCCTTGAAGTCCATTTTTCTATCCTTGACCAGGCAGTTCCTCTACCTGGTACCCTTGGTATTCTTGATGCCCCTGCTCCTGCCCCATATCATGCCGGGGCTGCTACCCTTAGACGGGGTCTACTGGGCCTTCCCGATCGCGGATTTCTTAAGCCTGGTCACCGCCGGTCTGATGATGCTGCGGGAGTTCCGGAGGCTCTCCCGGATGCAGAAAGCGGGCGTCAAGGTCGAGCGCTGAGCGCTCCTGTGGGTGGACGTCATCTCCTGTTTTATTTTCCTGTCATCCCCTGGTTTATCTGGGTGACGTTATAATATGCTAAATATTGTTAACAAATGATGGGAATTCTTATGCCTGTTACGAAGCAGAAAGCACAGCCGAAACAAGTGCAGATCGCGACCCGGGTCTCTCCTGAGATCAAGGAGAAGGCGGCGGAAGTACTTTCCTTTTATGGGCTGGACATTCCAACGGTCCTGCGCATGGTAATCGTTTCGACCGCTAACGAGCAACAATTCCCCCCTGCTTTCGGGACGTCCGGACGCATTCGCAGTTTGATTCCGACAGACAGCGAGAAATTCAAGCAACTGAAACGCGGCGCGGTCAGCCGGGTGAACCCAAAGACCGGCCACCTCCTGATCACCCAAGACGATCCGCAGGACTTGCAAGACTGGGCCTTACATGGTTAGCATCAGCGATGTCGCCCCCGGCGACGTCCTGCGCGATATCTGGGTTGACTATGCTGATGAAGATGCCGGCAAAGAGCGACCGGCGGTGGTTCTGGTGGTCGAAAATGATGCCGGCAGAGTAGGCGTCCTCCCGGTTTATTCGCGCCGCAACAAGACCTATCGCCCTGATGCCCTAGCAATCGAAGACTGGGCGCAGGCAGGTCTCGACCATCTGTCTTATATAGATACGGATAATATGCTCTATCTGACCGCTCTCCGACTTGGTGACGACGTAACGCTTGCTGGCCACTTGTCCGATACCGACCTTGTTCGTCTGGTCGACAAGCTCAGCGATTGATGTAACGAGAGGATCCAGGCCAAGTATCGGGGACGCCCAAAATTGTCTCGCCCCCGATGGAGGCGATGATTTAGGGTGTCCCCGGAGTGTTCTGATGAAGATGCGGCAAAGACGCCCCTTTCCTTTTTCAGAACAAACAAACTTCTGCCATAGATGCGCCGAAAGCGGGAAACAACTATCCAAGCTGCGGGGTTGGACGGATTTTGAGTTTTGCGCCTGCAATGAAACGTGTATTTCCGCATGTGCGCGACAGTTATTCTATAGGGGTAGTATTTTCGAACCATCCGGGGACACCTTAAATAGCCCAGCTATCGCCTACTTATGAGTGAGCTAGCCCAAGGCTGTTTAGGGTGTCCCCGTGAGCGGCTTAAGATGGGCTATTTAAGGTGTCCCCGGATGGGGGTGTGCCCTTGAACGATAAGGGAGGAAAAGTTATGGGAAGCGTGAGCAGAAAAGCCTTGACGGCGTTCTTATGCCTCACCGTAGCGCTGGCCCTGCTACCGGCAACGGCTCCGCTTAAGTCGGCCTATGCCGAGCAAGCTACCCAGGTCTCGCTGAGCGTCGGCCGTGGCCCGGGCGGTGGGAGCACGCCCGCCCAGGAAGGCGACGACTACGCCACGCCCCAGGCGGCGGTCAACGCCTGCAGCGAGGCCAACACCGATTACACCATCACCCTTTATAAGAGCTATGTCTTCGCCAACGCCCAACGCTGGAACGCCTGCATGGACGCCGCAGGTGGGGGGCAAGCCGAGTATGCCGCAGATTCGAGCGCGGCCGCGGGCCTGTCGATCGAGGCGCTGGCCGACCACAGTAGTATCACTTTCACTTCGGCTGAGCCATCCCAGCCCTGTTACCTGAGCGGCGGCACCCTCTACTATGACCCGGACTCAGACGATGACGGTGATAGCTGTGCGGCCACCTCTACGCCGGACGACGGGGTGGGCTGTATCAACAACCAGGTCGTCTTATCCGGTGTGCGGGTCGCGACCATCGACAACCAGGGCCTGTCCAGCGCGGCTGACACCAAGGTCGTCTTCAAGGACGTGGTCTTGCGCGGCGGCTATGCCAGTTCCGAGGGCGGCGGTATCTCGCTTAGCGACCAGGTGGCGCTCGCCCTCGACCATGTGACCATGAGGGACTGCGTGGTCGATAACGACAGCGCGGCCCACTGCGGCGGGGCGCTGGCGGTCAGCTCTTCCGGGGACGTCCAGGCCGAGCAGGCCCGCTTCGAGAACAATTGCGCCACACCCGCGAGCGATAGCGCGCCCGGCCAAGGCGGGGCGGTCTATCTGGCGGCGGGGTCACAGGCAGCCATCTTCAGCCTGCAGAACAGTTACTTCGAGGGCAACCTGGCCGACGCCGGCGGCGCCCTCTACCTGGCCAACTGCGGCGACCTGGGCGCACTGGCACAGAGTAAGGTGCAGATCGACCAAAGCCATCTGTTGGGCAACCAGGCCGAACGCGGCGGCGCCGTCTGTTGCGAGGCGGCCAGCGGGTCTGCTGTCGTTCTGCGGGTATACGGGAGCGTCTTCGAGGAGAACGTGGCGACTGAGGACGGCGGCGCCATCTGGCTCGACCAGGTAGACCGGGCCCAGCTCTTCCTGGGCAGCCCCCTGGACGTGGGGCTGGTCCCGCCGAGCGGCGACTATGCGGAGAACGACTTCGCCGCCAACCGAGCAGGCGGGGACGGCGGCGCCATCTACAGCTCGGATCCACGCATCGCCAATCTCACGGCCGACCAGTGTGGGCTCTTCTTCGCCCAAAACGAGGCCAGCCGGGCAGGCGACGATCTGAGGGACTTCGCCGCGCCCAGTGGCTTCCAGGCCCGTATCTCGGGCACCACGCTGCATCTTGAGAGTTTCCCCTATGCCGATCCGAGCGTGAGCGGCCTGTCCGACCTCCGGAGCCGCCTGGTCTTCACCGGCTTCGATGTGAACGCGCCGAGCGGCGCCGAGCCTTGCTACACGACGTCCTTCCAGATCAACGACCCCGATGACACGGTGCTCCGTTACGAGACCGCCGGCGAGTCCGTTATCGTGATCCCCGCCGGCCAGGCGGTGCCGGCGGCGGTGGACCCGCTCAGCCCGACCATCCTCAACCAATACTTGGACGGCCGCTACATCTCGGCCTGGCGGGGCCAGGACGGCAGGCGCTATGACTTCGCCGCTGGGCAGACTGCGCTGATGCCCGACCACGCCGCCGTCTTCCAGGGTATCTGGTCCAATCTCGCGGTCGCGCGCTACGCTATCACTTTTGACGCTTGTGGGGGCAAGCCGGTCGCCGCCTGCCAGCGCGACCAAGGCGACGCGCTGGGCGCGCTGCCCCAGGCCAGCCGCACAGGTTACCGTTTCCTCGGCTGGTACAGCAAGGCCAAGGGCGGTAGCCGGGCCAGTGCTGCGGCGCAGGTCACGCGGGATATACGCCTCTACGCGCATTGGCAGGCCAAGCGGATTAAGGTCAAGTTCGTCCTGCAACCGGGCAAACAGGCCAAGAGCCGCTCTTACCTTGCCGGCAAGAAGCTCGGCAAGCTGCCCAAGGCCACCCGCGCCCACCATTATACCCTGCGCGGATGGTATAGCAAGGCCAAGGGCGGTAAGAAGTTGTCAAAGGCGACCAAACTGTACGCCCCGACTACAGTCTACGCGCACTGGCGTAAACTCAAGCGATACGTCAAGGCCAGCCAGTCGCTTTACGTCCGCACCCACCCGGCCGCACACGCGGTCAGCCGCGGAGTGGTCGGCGTCCTCCATGCGGGAAGCAAGGCGCGCGTGGTCAACGTTGTCTACCTCAGAGGACACAAAAAATGGTACCGGATCAGATACCATGGCGAGGTCTGCTACCTGGTCGGGCGCGGCTGCAAGGTGGTCTGGAAGTAAGAGCGGCATAACGCACTCCGGGGACACCCTAATCCCTAGCCCCGTTTAAGCCCACTTATTCACAAACCGTTTCTAGGCTATTTAGGGTGTCCCCGTGGAGTAGGGCAATGACGAAGAGATAAACCGGGCTATGACGATAGGGGCACAGCATGTATCAAGGGGACGTCACTCTGACGTCCAACTCGCACAACTTACGCGGTCTGCAGATCGTGTTTGATCAACTTTGAGAGGTATTCGACGATGGAGAGCGACTGCTTCTCTGAGTTGTAGCGAATCGTGTTCGCGGTCGCCTCGGAGAAACCGAAAGTACGGAAGAGGTACTCATTTTGCGCTTCGTCAACGACCCGCCGTGCGTCTTCTGGCATGGCCCCGTCACCAGCTCGCCATATCACATCGACATCCTTGCTTTTCATAATGCCTCCTCTAATAAACGCTCGTAAATCGGCGTGATCTTGTCCACATGTATGACATAAGTCTCACCGTCGAGCCCTGAGTCTGTAATGACTTCCAGTGCACGCGCATGGGAATCAAAACCGAGGAATAATAATTTCTCCGGCTCTTCGCGTAGCCTTGCGATGACTTTTGGCTCCTTCAAGACCATCAACGCATCGTCTTCGGAAATCCTGTGTTTGTGTGCTGAGCGCAGGAAACGCATGCCGATATTATACCAGCCTCTCTGCGCTCGAAGCGTGCGGACTTGTTTGGGGTATCCATTCTTCCTTCTAGTGGGGACATCTAAAATTACCTTGGGTCAGCACGCGCATTCGCAAGTAGAAACGGGATTATGTTTTGCGACCCTAGCCAAGGCGGCGCGAACAGCCACCAGCATCTGGCAGTTATGCCAGGATAAGCGAAAACGCCGGCATTAACCGACGTTTTCAATAAAGTCTAGGCGTACCCACCGTCTGACACGGTGCGTGGGGCCTTTTATCGATATTGTAGCAAATGAAACGATGCTATTAGAGAATCCGGCGGAGGTCGCGGCGAGCGTAGAGGAAGCGGCGAACCTCCATCGTGTGGTCATAAACCACGTAGAAGACCGAGAAATTACCGACGTGGATGCGGCGGTAAGGCAGGTCGTGCGGCCGTATCGAGGGACAGATCGCCTGGTTTCCAGGATGTTCGCTGCGCTCGAGGATAGCGGCTTCGAGCTTGTCCCGTAGCCGTCTTGCGGCCGCAGGGTTCTCCAATACGTCGCGGATATAGCCCAGCGTCTCCATCACATCCAGGTAGAATTGCGGCAGGTAGACGACTTGGTAAGGCGCGTCCGGGGATTCAAGCATCGAGAGCCCGGTCGATTGCGGTGAACAAGTCTGCATGGGCGATGCGCCGGCTGTCGCGAGCCGCCAGGAAATCGGCTTCTTCCAGCTTGCGCTCTGTCTGTGAGGTCAGGAAGGAATAATCGTCCATGCTCATCACCACCATCGCGCCACTCCCGTTCTTAGTCAGGAAGACCGGGCCCTCCTCCATCACCGCCGTCTCAATCTGTGGGTAATGGTTGCGTAGATCTGAAACAGGTTTAATCGTCATCTGTAGCTCGCCTTCTATCCTGATTTTGATATTATTTTATCATAATTGTGATAGTGGTAACTATGCCACAACAAATGAAACGTCCTCACTCGTCATGTCCCGACTGCCATCTCCATTCTTCCCCCGGTGGTAGGGCAGACGAAGAGATAAACCGGGCTATGACGATAGGGGCACAGCATATATCAAAGGGAAGTCCCTTTGATATGTTTAAGCAACTGCGATGCCGTCTTGCTTGAAACGCGCGTTGACGGCATCTTCGACGAAAGCACCGATTTTCGTGGCGTTATAACCGAAGATGGAGCGCAGGTTCGCAGCGAAAGTCGGCTCGACTTCAATCTCGATGGTTTCCATCTGATGTCCGCGTCGGGTCGGCTTCAGCCCAACAGGCGCCGCTACGTCCCGCGCTTCGATATAATGTTTCGCCTCAAGTTCCAGCATGTCGTCTATCTTCATGATTCCTCCTCATAACTTCTGGTGTCGCTCTCGTTCGATTTCCACGCTGACAAACCCCAGAGCGTTCCGTTGTCTTCCAAGGTGATTACCGTTATCAGGAAATCTGCACTCTTTGAATAGCCTATCGTGCGCACGCTACGTCCTGAAATACTCGCATAGTCGGGATCGAAGATCGCGGCATCTGGATCCGCATATGCCTCGTTCGCCCATTCTGGCAGGATATCGGTATCACCGGAATAGCGAATCGAACGTTTCAGGTGGTCGAGCCGTTTGCTCCAATCTGGTAGCTGCATTCAAAACCTTCGTTCGGTTGAAGAACATGAAGATTATAACATGCGTGTTAGGAGCGCGTTGCTCTTTTCTAGGGTTAGTTTTTCTTAAGGAAAAAGTAAGAAGAAGTTAAGACCGCCCGGTTATAAAAGAATTCGGCCCCATGTGCCCAGATGTGTGGGTATACCTCTTTGGTCTTACCTGGGAGCGATCCTGCTCCCCAAGATTTTTTGGTAAAGGAGGTGAACCCATGGGCTTAGTAACAATGCTAGAGC
>JAISGO010000017.1 GCA_031263025.1 Coriobacteriales bacterium | reverse complement strand
ACTCTTCCATCAACAGCTTGTCCCGAAAGACTCGCAAATGACTTCATCGTTCGACTTGCATGTGTTAGGCACGCCGCCAGCGTTCATCCTGAGCCAGGATCAAACTCTCCGTTTAAATTCGCGTCTATTTTTCCTGATGCGGCGTTGAGTCAATTTTTTTGCTTGGTCATTACCGACTAGGTAACTCCCGGCGCAAAAAAATTGCCTCGCCTTGCCTCAGAAAAAATATCCTGCGAATTGGCTTCCGGTGGGCTTTCCGTGAAGAATCGCCCTCCTGCGAAACCAGAAAATTTGATACTAGTTATATCGATTGTCCGTATCCGTTCAAGTCGGGCGGACGAATCGACGAGGTTTACACTTGGCATTCGACAACTTAAAAAAAGCTATCAAAATGTTTGTCTTGTGAATTGTTCACAAATTCATCTAAGTATCCAGTTTTCAAAGTGCAAAACGCATTAAAAAAGTTCCAAGGCATAACCTCTCCTTGAAACTCGTGGCGCTTGCTTGATATGTTTTCAAAGGTTTCTCATCAAGCGCGGACTAATATGATACCCCATTCACAGAGCTTGTCAAGCGAGAATTGGAAAAACTTTCACAAAGCCCACCCCAGCAGCCCAGAGCACAAGAACAAGACCTAGCCGAGGCATCACAGGGTGATTTCATAGCAGCCTTTTACCGTACATATAAGGTGCTCATGGCAGCCTCTAAGCAAGCGTGCCTGGTCGAGAACGCGGGATGCGGCAGAGAAGATGAGTGAACCGCTATAATTATCAGCTATGGACGAGAAGTTAAAACAGATCATCGCGGCCTTCGAGGAACTCGAGGCCAAGATGGCCGACCCTGAGGTCATCTCCGACCGCAAGGAATACACCCGCGTCGCCAAGGAGCATTCGGCCCAGGCCGAGTTGGCTGGTTTGGCCCGCAAATATATACAAGCACAGGAGGACGCCCAGGCGGCCAAGGAGCTCCTAGAAGCGACCCGCGACGCCGAGGACAAGGAGTTCGCGCGTGAGGAGATCGCGGAAAACGAGCAGGTCATGGCTGAGCTCGCCGACGAGATCAAGGTGTTGCTGCTGCCCCAAGACCCGAACGACGCCAAGGACATCATCGTCGAGATCCGGGCCGGGGCGGGCGGCGACGAGGCGGCCATCTTCGCCGGCGACCTCTATAAGATGTACGTACATTTCGCGGACAGCCACAAATGGAAGGTAGAGACCATCGACTCCAATCCCAGCGAGGCTGGCGGTTTTTCCAAGATCGAGTTCAAGGTCTCCGCTGGTAAAGGCACCGCCAAAGTTTATTCCCTGATGAAGTTCGAGAGCGGGGTGCATCGCGTGCAACGGGTACCCAAGACCGAGAGCCAGGGACGCATCCATACTTCTACCGCCACCGTGGCGGTACTGCCCGAGGCCGACGAGATCGAAGTCGAGATCAAAGCAGAGGACATCCGGGTAGACGTCTTTAGAGCCGGCGGCCCCGGCGGTCAGTGCGTCAACACCACCGATAGCGCCGTGCGCATCACCCACCTGCCCAGCGGCCTGGTGGTGCAGTCGCAGGACCAGAAATCGCAGATCCAGAACCGGGAAGCGGCGATGCAGGTGCTGCGCGCCCGGCTCTACGACAAGATGCTCCAAGAACAGCAGGCCGAGCTCGGCGCCGAACGGCGCTCGCAGATCGGCTCGGGTGACCGTTCGGAGAAGATCCGCACCTACAACCAGCCCCAGGACCGGGTCACCGACCACCGCATCGGCTACAACGGGAGTTATTCCGGCGTGCTACTCGGCCAGGGCTCGAGCGGACTGGCCGACCTGATCACCGCTCTGGTCGCCGCCGATAAGGCGAAGAAACTCGAAGAAGCGGTCTAGCAGCTTTCTGATCACAGTCTTTTCGATTCCCCATTTCGCTCATTACCGTCAACTAACTTCGCTCATGACTCATCGAAAATCCAAGCAATCAGAAAGCTGCTGAAAGTCACGCACTTTTACGGGGACACTCTAGTCTGCTCTCAGAAACGGAGACACCTAAAAGGAGCGGGGCAAATTCGCTTACAATGCGGAAAGCGCTCTTAAAAGCCAAAGAGATGGACGCAGATCTTGAGCAAATTACCACGACATGAGGAAGAGCTGTTACGGACGGCAGTGCTGGGCGTGCCACGGACGCAGCTGCTCGCGGCACCAGAGCTGACCACGACCCAGGCCGAGGAACTGGCCGCGCTAGTCGCCCGGCGAAAGGCCGGCGAGCCGCTCCAGTATATCATCGGACGCGCCCCTTTCCGCTACCTCGAACTTGCGGTCACACCGGACGTGCTGATTCCCCGGCCGGAGACCGAGACTTTGGTACAGTTAGTAATCGACTGGTGGGAAGAGACAAAAGGCACGAGGGATGGCGACGGGGACGCCCAGGTGCTCGACGTCGGCACCGGCAGCGGGGCGATCGCGATCGCACTGGCAAGCGAGGTGGGCGTTCGGTTAGTGGCAACGGATATCAGCGCCCCGGCGCTGGCACTGGCAGAAGAGAACGCAGCGGCGGCAGGTGTCGCGCAACTGGTTGATTTTGTCCTCTGCGACGTTTGCGAGGGCATCGTCGGGCCCTTTGACGTATTGGTCTCCAACCCTCCCTACGTGACCTCGGCGCAGATGTCCGAGCTACCAGCGGAGATCGCCGAATGGGAACCGCACCAGGCGCTCGATGGCGGCACAGACGGGCTGGACGTCCTGCGCAAGATCGTACCAGCGGCAAAGCTCTTGCTCCGGCCCGGCGGCCTCCTCGCACTCGAACTCGAAGAGGACAATGTACGCCAAGCGGCGGCCTTGCTCGATGACGCTTGGACAGCTGTCAACGTCCACCAAGACCTGACCGGACGTGAGCGTTTCCTCACGGCGACGCGGGCGCGCTAAAAACCGCCATTGCCTGTCCGCTAGGCATCACCTAGTTGTTCGGCTAGTTCGAGCCAAGTGTCTTCGAGGTCATCGCGCTTGGCCAGGGCGGCGTCGCGAATCTGCCCCGCCTTAAGTAGGGCTTCATAATCATAGGGGTCGGCAACGTCATAGGCGCTCTCAGCCTCGGCCAATTGACGCCCAGCAGTCTT
>JAISGO010000044.1 GCA_031263025.1 Coriobacteriales bacterium | reverse complement strand
GCAGACTGTTAGCAGACAGACGCTTGATGTATTCCCGTATGGTTCTATGAGGCCGGGGTGTCGTGGACAAATAGGCTAAAGCGAACTGTTTTACCCGATTTATTTTGTTGACATACGGGCTGCTGTAAATGACCACCAATACGTAGCTTAAACACATTTTGACAGCAGCCCGTTTGATCATAACAAGGAAAAACCCTGATGTGAGCATGTCCCATGCCGGATATCTAAACCTCCAAAGCCGAGATTACCCACATAAAGCCTCGGGCGCGGGCTTTAACAGGCGCCCTCAAGGCATGGGTACATGCTCACATCAGGGTTTTGACAGTAAGGAATCAAAAGGAGTTACCAATGGAAAAGACCAAACACTATGTAAGCTGCGGCACGACTGCAACGTCAATCGAGAACCACATCTTCATCGTAAACAGCTTCTACCCCAAAGCAGACGCGCCAGCGCTCAAAGAGAAGGTATTCACGATTATCGAGAACAAGGCGATTCGCACATTTGCAACCGCTAAGAAGTGAAAGGACAATAGTAGTTGCAAACGTCATGCGGCCTAATCGCAGGAAAGGAGGTTTAGACGATATGCGAAACACTAACAAGATAACGGCGCTGTACTTGCGCCTCTCACGAGACGACGAGCTTATGGGCGAGAGTAATTCCATCTCGAACCAGCGGCAAATCTTAAACAAGATGGCCGCAGACTACAAACTGCCCAACGTCAAGGAATACGTGGACGATGGCTTCTCCGGCACGAACTTCAAACGCCCGGGCTTCATCAAGCTCTCAGAAGACATCGAGAACAACCTGGTGAGCACCGTCATAGTAAAGGATATGTCCCGCCTCGGCAGGAACTACCTTGAGGTCGGTTACTACACCGAATCGCTCTTCCCGAGCTACGACGTGCGTTTCATCGCCATCAGCGATGGCATCGATAGCGCGGCGGGCGAAAACGAACTCATGCCGTTCAAGAACATCATGAACGAATGGTATGCCCGCGACACCTCTAAAAAGATACGCCAGGTGCGTAAGCTCAAAGGCATGGCAGGCGAGCCCTGCGGTATGCCACCATACGGCTACAGGCAAGACCCAGAGGATAAGAAGCACTGGGTCGTTGACCCGGAGGCTGCACAGATAGTGAGCCTGATTTATCGGATGTATCTATCGGGATACGGTATCGGGCAGATCGCCAACAGGCTAACCGAAGAGCGCATATACACTCCTGTCAATTATTTCAAGGAGCACGGACGTGGATGCGGTGGCCTTAAATCCAACAAGGAGCCGTATTGCTGGACGACATCAAGCGTGCTTAGCATCCTGCATCGTCGCGAGTACTGTGGTGACCTTGTGAACTTCAAAACCTATAGCAGGTCCTATAAGCTCAAGACCAGGAAGAAGACGCCTAAGAGCGAGCAGATGGTGTTCGAAGATGTACACGAGCCCATCGTGAGCAGGTCGGACTTTCAAAGAGCACAGGCAAAATGCGCCACCAGCCGCAAACGCAAGAGCCGGACGCGCACCAACATCTTCAACGGTTTGCTTAAGTGTTCTGATTGTGGCTCTAACCTGCACTTCCATGAGCATTGCCGTAGCAAGATACAGTACTTCAACTGCTCGAACCATGATGGCGGGCTGCGCACTTGCCCGTCTACCCATTACATAAGGGCGGACTTCCTGGAGAAAGTAGTTTTAGAAGAGATACGCAAACTCGTCAGATATGCCTCGGCGCATGAAGAGGAATTCTGCGAGCGGCTGATGCAGAACATGTCCAAAGACAAGCTCATATCAAAGTCCGTGCTCCAAGATAAGCTCGAACGGCTAAACGAGCGTTATGGAGAATTGGACACTCTGTTCAAGAAGATTTATGAGGACAATGTGCTTGGACGTATCAGTGACGACAGGCTCTACAAGCTCTCGTCTGATTATGAAGAAGAACAAAAATCCATTGAGCAACAGACTTCAGAGCTGGAAGCGAAGATACACGAACTTGAGCGCTTTGGAAGTTCAGCTAATGATTTTCTGGAGATCGTGCGCAGACATGCCACAATCAAAAAGCTCACGAAAGGTATCTTGAACCAGTTCATCGACCATATTGTTGTGTACAACGCGGAGCGACAAGCCAATACCGCTACTCAGCGTATCGAGATTTACTACAACGTAATCGGTGATTTTGACCTATCAGACGTGCCGGATGTAACCGAGACAGAAGTCAGCCTTGAGACGAGAAAAGGCGTGACTTTGAGCTATGAACAATAGTAACCGTGGGTTGTGTTAACAAGGGAATGAAAACGCTTGGTTACTATAAGAACAATCCGAATGGTCGGGGCGACTGGATTCGAACCAGCGACCCCCTGCTCCCAAAGCAGGTGCGCTACCAAGCTGCGCCACGCCCCGACGAGGTCAAAGCAAAATTATACGTTATAATCAGTTTGCGCTGCTTGCAGCGTGGGACGTTGCGTGCGTCTCTGGACGGGTTTTGCCTGCTTGGAAACCGCACAAGACACCAGACGCATGTCGGATCAGCGACGGCCTGTCCTGCCCTCCGGGGTTTGAGGCCGTTCGGAAAATCCGGCAGAGGATTATTGAAAATTCGCTATTCGGCGTAGCCTGGCTTCGGCTGACCGTTGATTGCCGCAAGGCAGATGCGCACCTGGCCCAAGCTGGGCTGTCTTTAGTATCGAATTTTCAGACGATAGGGGACGAGGTCCCCAGAAAAGGAGAATGGTCACTATGGCCAACCAGCTTATTAGCGTCAAGAGCATGCTTGACGCCGCCGCCCATTTCGGGCACCGCACCGCCCGGTGGAACCCCAAGATGAAACCCTATATCTTCGGCGTGCGCCAGGGCGTGCACATCATCGACCTCAAGCAGACCCTGGTTCAGCTAGACAAAGCCTATAGCTTCGTCAGCAAGTTGGTCGAAAAGCGTGGTACCCTGCTGTTCGTCGGCACCAAGAAGCAGGCCCAAGAGGGCGTGGCTGAGGCCGCCCAATCCTGTGGCATGCCCTATGTCAACCATCGTTGGTTGGGCGGTATGCTGACCAACTTCGCCACTATCCGTTCACGGGTCAAGCGCCTCGAGGAGATCGAGGCTATGATCGAGAGCGGCCAGATGGAGACTTTCGTCAAGAAAGAGCAGATCGTCCTGCAAAAAGAGCTTCAAAAGCTACATGCCAACCTGGACGGCATCCGCGATATGACCAGCCTGCCCAAGGCCCTCTTCATCGTTGACAGCCTCTATGAGGAGATCGCGGTCAAAGAGGCCCATCGTCTGGGCATCCCGGTGATCGCGATGCTTGACACCAACGCCGACCCTGATGTGGTCGATATCCCGATCCCGGCCAATGACGATTCGATTCGTTCGATCAAATTGATCTGCAACTTGATCGCCAATGCCGTCCAATCGGCCCAAGCCGCCAATGTCAGTGCCGAGGAGATGGCTGCTGCCCCTGAGCCCCAGGTCATCGAGTCCAAACCAGTGCACGAGGTGGCCCAGGCCGTCGCCGAGACCCCTAAGGAGACTGCCGCTCCGGCCCAGCAGTCTCCGGCCAAACAAGACGAGAACCTCGATGAGATCCTGCCTAAGACGGTAGAGGATATCGCGCCCGAGGACCTGGCCAAGGTCGGTGCCGAGACCGAAGCTGAGGCTGAGGCCGAAACCAAGGAAGGAGAATAACCATGGGTGACGTAACCGCACAAATGGTAAAGGAACTGCGCGAGGCGACCAGCGCAGGCATGATGGAATGTAAAAAGGCCTTAGTCGAGGCCGCGGGCGACATGGAGAAGGCGGTTGATGTACTGCGCACCCATGGCCTCGCCGCTGCTGCCAAGAAGGCTGGCCGCGCCACCAACGAAGGCGTGATCTACGCCGCCGTGAGCGACGACGCCAAGACCGGTGTTCTACTTGAGGCCAATTGCGAGACCGATTTCGTCTCCGCCAATGACGTTTTCCGTGGCTATGTCGAGAAATTCGGTCAGGCGGTCATGCAGAATAATCCCGCTGATGTGGACGCACTCAAGGAGTCCGAGCTAGGCGGCGAGAAGATCGGTGACGTACTGACCGAGGCTATCCACAAGATCGGTGAGAACATCCAGATCTCCCGTTTCCTGCGTAAGACCACCGATGGCACTTTTGCAGTCTATACCCATAACGGCGCCCGTCTCGGCGTGTTGGTGGAGTTTAGCACCGAGAAGCCGGAGACTACCCAAAGCGACGCCTTCAAACAGGCCGCCCGTGACATCTGCCTGCAGATCACTGCAACCAATCCCGGAGCGCTTGACCGCGATTCTTTCGCGCCTGAGGTTATTGAGCACGAGATGAGCATCTACAAAGCCCAGGCCGCTGATTCAGGTAAGCCGGAGAACATCCAGGAGAAGATCGCCCAAGGACGCATGAACAAGTTCTACAAGGAGAGCGCCCTGGTCGAGCAGGAGTTCGTAAAGGATCCGGATGTCACCATCAAGGATTACCTGGCTAAGGTTTCCAAGGGCCTTGGCGACAAGATCGCGATCAAGGCCTTCTACCGTTACGAGCTTGGCCAAGAGTAAAACCACTGCAGACATGAGCGCCTGCCTGTAATAGCGGGGACACCTTATAAGGTGTCCCCGTTTCCTTATAAGGTGACACCTCTGCTGCGATTGGCGGCGGTCATCAGGCCGAACAGGCGCTTGCGTTACAATGAAATGAGACTTGAGTTCGATTGGACACAAAATGACCTCTGCAGAATTGCGCAAGAAATATCTCGACTACTTCCAGGCTAAGGGCTGTAAGCTCTTCCCCTCGTCGTCGCTGATCCCGGACGATCCCTCGCTGCTCCTGACGGCGGCCGGGATGGTCCAGTTCAAGCCCTATTTCCTGCAGCAGAAGCAGCTCGAGGGCGATTATGCCGGGGCCTGCTCTTGCCAGAAATGCGTGCGCACCACCGACATCGACATCATCGGCACCACCGGGCGCCACCTTTCCTTCTTCGAGATGCTGGGCAACTTCAGCTTCGGCGCCTATTTCAAGAACGAGATGTGTGCCTGGGCGCTCGACTTCTCGCTGAACGAGCTGGGCTTCCCCCTGGAGAAGCTGCATTTCACGGTCTACGAGGACGACGACGAGACCATCGGGATCTGGCGCGGCCTGGGCGTGCCCGCCGACCACATCACCAAGCTCGGCAAAGAGGACAACTTCTGGCAGGCTGGGGACACCGGCCCCTGCGGGCCCTGCTCGGAGCTTTATTATGACCAAGGCGAGGAGTTCGGCTGCGGCAAACCGGATTGCGCGCCGGGCTGCGACTGCGACCGTTATCTGGAGTACTGGAACCTCGTCTTCACCCAGTTCGACCTGCAGGAAGACGGCTCGATGGTGCCGTTGCCGAAGAAGAATATCGACACCGGTATGGGCCTGGAGCGCACCCTCGCCATTATCAACCATTATCAATCCAATTACGACACCGACCTCCTGCGCGACCTGATCGCGATGGGGGAGGAGCTGTCCGGCAAGACCTATGATCCGCATGACAAGAACGGGCTCTCCTTGCGCATCGTGGCTGACCATGCCCGCAGCGTCTCCTTCATGCTGGCTGACGGCATCCTGCCCTCCAACGAAGGCCGTGGCTATGTGCTGCGCCGACTGCTGCGCCGGGCGATCCGGCATGGCGTGCTGCTCGGCATCGAGCTGCCCTTCTTCTCCAAGTTCACTGCCAAGGTGATCGCCCAGATGGGCGATGTCTACCCGGAGCTGGCCGAGAACGCCGAGCTGATCCGCCGCCTGGTCGACGCCGAGGAGGCGCGCTTCGCGGAGACCATCCACCAGGGCCAGAACTTCCTCGACCGCATCCTGGGCGGGCTCGCGGCGGGCGCACAGGTCAGCGGCGAGGACGCCTTCGTGCTGCATGACCGCTATGGTTTCCCAGTCGAGCTGACCGCAGAGATCGCGGCCGAACAGGGCTTCACGGTCGATATGGCGGGTTTCGACGAACTGATGGACGAGCAGAAGGAACGGGCCCGCGCCGCCGCCAAGGAGGACGCCTGGGGCGTCTTCCAGAACAGCTTCGCCGACCTCGCCAAGGCCCATGGCAAGACCATTTTCACCGGCTACGACGAGCAGGTGAGCGAGGCCCGCATCATCGGCCTCTTCCGGGACGGGCAGGCGGTGGAGCGCCTCGAGGCCGGGCAACGCGGTGAGATCGTGCTCGACCGCACCCCCTTCTACGGCGAGATGGGCGGCCAGGTCGGCGACAGCGGGCGGATCCTGCTCGGGTCGGCGGCGGGGACGGGCGGCATGGTCGTCTTCGAGGTCGCCGACACCAAGATCCACGATGGCATCTACGTCCACCAGGGCGCGGCCGACGGCACCTTCAACGTCGGCGACGAGGTGGTGGCCGAGATCGACCGGACCCGCCGGGCGCGCATCGAGCGCAACCATACGGCGACGCATCTGTTGCAATATGCCTTGCGTACGGTTCTGGGCGATCACGTCAAGCAGGCCGGCTCCCTGGTGGCGCCGGAGCGTCTGCGCTTTGACTTCACCCATTTCGCCAAGGTCACGCCGGAGGAGCTGGCCCGGGTCGAGCAGATCGTGAACGACCTGGTGATGCAAGACGACGATGTCTCGACCGAGGAGACCACTTTGGCCGAAGCCCGGCAGGAGGGCGTGACCGCGCTCTTCGGGGAGAAATACGGCGACCTGGTGCGGGCGGTCCACGCCGGGCCGAAATCGGCCGAACTCTGCGGTGGCACCCACGTCCATCACACCGCCGAGATCGGTTTCATGAAGATAGTGAGTGAGAGCTCGGTCGGCGCCAACGTCCGCCGGATCGAGGCGGTGACTTCCTTCGACGCCTACGCCTACGTGAACCAGGAACATGCCGCCGAGGAGGCACGCGCGGCTGAGCTCCAGGCTCAAATCGCCGACCTCAAGCGCGAGCTCAAACAGGCCCACCAGCAGGCGGCCGGCGACGCCGCCGAGGACTACGTCGCAGGCGCCATTGACGCCGGCGGCTACCAGCTGGTGGTCGCCCGCAGCCAGACCGACGACCCGGCTGAGCTGCGCGGCCTCTCCGATCGCATCCGCCAGAAGCTGGGCGAGGCATCGGCTTGCGTCCTCGGCATCATCACTGCCAAGGGCACCCCGCTGCTCCTGGCCGCCGGCACCAAGGCGGCGGTCGCCGCCGGCTTCAACGCCGGCGAGGTGATCAAGGCCGTGGCGCCCGCGATTGAAGGCCGCGGCGGTGGCAAGCCCGAGTTCGCCCAAGCCGGCGGCAAAGACCCCGCCGCCCTTGACGCAGCCCTCGACCAAGCCCGCGCGGCACTCAAGTCATGAAAGCCGATTTCAACGATGGTAAACTGATCCACAAATGGTGGTTCTGGGTCATCGTCATTATTTTGTTTTGCATTATTCTTGTTGGCGTGATTATGATTTTTGCGCCGGTTTCCTAGCATGTATCAAGGGGACATTGATGTATCAAATGAAACGTCCCTTTGATACAGATGTATCAAATGAAACGTCCCTTTGATACAGATGTATCAAATGAAACGTCCCTTTGATACACTTCGCCTGCTGACATGCAGGTTTGACGCAGGAAAAATCTTTCAGATGGCTTGAGCGTCAGACCGAAGTTACCTCGTCGGTATCGAGGGCTGGCGCGAAAGCCAGCTGGGAGATTTTAACAAGTCAAATGGCTCCCCGGGTAGGATTCGAACCTACAACAACTCGGTTAACAGCCGAGGGCTCTGCCGTTGAGCTACCGAGGAGTAACGGCTTACTGGGTTATTTTAACACAACCGCTTGGCCTTTTAGAGCAGTCGGGGCTTCAGTTTGTCGATAATCGCTTGTAGCTCAGGCGGGAGCTTGCTCTCAAAATGCATTTCCACATCGCTTCGGGGGTGCTTGAAAGTCAAACTGTGCGAGTGCAAAAACTGCCGCTTCAAGCCCATTTGTTGGCGTTGCCAGGCTTTCAGTTTGTTGCCGGATTTGTTTTGTTGACCATAAAAGGGATCGCCAACCACCGGATGCTTGATGTAATCGAGGTGCACGCGGATCTGGTGCATGCGGCCGCTGAATAATTTACATTCAATCAGGGTGTAGCCATCGTCGAATTGGCCGGCGCCGTAGCGTGCGAGCACTTTGAAAGTGGTCACTGCAGTGCGCATCCCAGCGCCCTCACCGACCTTCATGAATTGGCGGTGGCTGGGGTTCTTGATCAAAGGTGCGTCTATCTGCCCGGTCTCCGGAGCGATGTTGCCATGCACTAGGGCGAGGTAGCGTCTATCTACTCGTTTGTAGCGGATATCCTCTTGTAAGGCCAGGCCGACCTGGCTATCCTTGGCAGCTAACATCAAGCCCGAAGTGTCCTTGTCGAGGCGATGCACGATCCCCGGCCGGTCTTCGCCCTGTACCTGGGCCAGATGCTCATAACCATAGCGCCAAATCAGAGCATTGACTAAGGTGCCATGTTCCGAACCCGGTGCTGGATGCACTACCATCCCTGCTGGTTTGTCGAGGACGATCAGCCACTGATCCTCGTAGACGATATCAAGTGGAATCTCCTCGCCCTCCAGGTGCAGGGGACGAAGCGGTTTGACCTCAAAGCTGATCTGGTCATCGGAGCAGAGCAGCTGGCTTTTACTGAGCGCAATCTGGCCGTTGACCTTGACTGCACCTGCCGCTATTAATTTTTGGGCCTGGTTGCGCGAACCAACTACGCTCTGTTCGGCGAGCAGGACGTCAAGTCGCAGGGCGTTCTGCCCTGGGGCCACCGTGTAGTCAAAGAGCGCCACTGGCGGTTATTCGGTGGTTTTGGCCGAGTTTTTTCTAGAGGCTTTTTTGTCGGCCTTCTTCGGCTGTTTGGCCCTGGTTTTGGCAGCCGAGCGCCCGCCACGCTGTGCTGGGGTCTCATCACTAGGTGCCGGCATTGGCGGTTTGGTCGGCTTCGGTTTGCGTTTGGCTGGTTTGCCTGGGCGACAGATGTTGACGATCTGGGCAGAGAGCTGACCGGATCGGTCGCGGTTATTCTCGGCGTCATACTCGAGACGTTCGGCCAAGGCTTTTCTAACCGGTTCGGGGAGCTTGGATTTGGCGAAATACAGAACCGCTGTGAGCATATCCGGATACTCAATATCGCCATGGAAGACTTGGAGGGCTTCGTCGATGGTAGGCCAGACCGTCTTGGCGTGGGCCGGTAGGGTCGTGCCGTAAGCGCACATGAAGCGCAGGGCGGCTATTCGCACAGTGGCATTGCGGTCTTCGAAGATCATGTCTTCGCAAATGCTGACTGCTCCCTCGCAAGCAGGCGGATCCAGGGGTACGACATGTGCCAAGGCAAGTAGGCACTCCCAACGGGTCTGGGCTTCGGGACGCATCAAAGCATCGATTAAATCGGCCGCGTAAGGTAGCAGGAGCTGGGGCTCGGTTTGGCTGACCTGGTCGATGGTCTGGGCGCTGAACTGTCGCACACGACGTTTTTCCAGGCTTAAGTTCTCGACCAAAGCCGCGAGGATCTGGGGATCGGTGAGCGCGCTCTGCACCAGTTCTTGGCGATTGACATCGCCGTCAAAGGAAATCTGTTGTCCTGCCATTGTGTGTCAACTTCCTGAAAAAGATAAAATCTACCAACAATATAGTATCACAAGCTGGCCATTTAACTTAAACCCCTTCGTAACCATCGCCGATGCGACCCTGTTTGGGCAGCCTCGAAGGGACAGCGCACACAGGCTATAATTGGGCTTTTGGGTTCCCTAAGGGAAAAACGAGAAAGCAGTGTAAAGATGAAATATGCCGTGGTGATCTTGGACGGGGCGGCCGATTTGCCGATGTCGGAGCTGGCTGGCAAAACGGTCTTGGAAGCAGCCAAAACGCCGCAGTTGGACGCATTGGCACAAGCCGGACAAGTGGGATTGACCTTAAACACGCCAAAGGGTATGGAGGCCTCTTCCAACATCGCCTGTACGAGCATCTGCGGCTACGATCCGGCTGAGTACCCGATCGGTCGGGGGGCGCTGGAGGGCGCCGCCCTCGACATCGAGCTGAAGCCGGGCGAGGTGGCCTTGCGCACCAACCTCTGTATCGTGGAAGAGGGCGTGATGAAGAGTTATTCGGCTGACAACATCACGACCGAGGCAGCGACACCGCTCTACCAGGCCCTGCAAACGGCGCTTGACGACGAGACTTTTGAACTGCGCGAAGGCACTGGCTTTCGTGGAATCTTAATCGTGCGCGGGCATAGCGAGCTTCTCCAGTGCCGCTTCGAGCCAGCCCATAATATGACTGATGAGCGGATAGCGGACTATCCGGCTACGGGGCCAGCTGCGGCAGTGGCCTTGATCGAGGACTACCAAGCCCGGGCCCAGGTGGTCCTGGCCGGACTGGACACTCCGGTGAGCGACCTCTTGGCCTTCTGGCCGGGGGAGAGACCCGCCGGGATGCCGGCCTTCGCCGAGCTCTATGGCAAGTCGGCGGCGATGCTCTCCGGGGTCGACCTCCTGGCCGGGATAGCCGGCCTGGCTGGAATTGACGTCATCAAAGCACCAGGCGTGACTGACGGGCCGGATAATGACTACCGCGTCCAAGCAGTGGCAGCACTTGATGCCCTAGGAGGCCATGATCTGGTCTTCGTACACGTCGAGGCTCCGGATGCCGAGGGCCACGATGGCAACCTAAAAGGCAAGCTCGCGGCGGTCGAGGCGATCGATGCTGAGATCGTCAGGCGTTTGGCGGCACTGCCCGAGATTCGGGTCATGGCCCTGCCCGACCACCCCACTCCAGTGGCGACTAAGCGCCATGCCGCAGGGCCGGTGCCATTTATGATTTCAGGCCCGGGTCTGCCAGCGAATAGCGGACGACGTTTGACCGAAGCCGAGGGCGCGGCCACGGGCCTCTGCTTTGACCCTGGGTATAAGCTACTCGGTTCCTTCCTTGCCTAGTCGGCTTGTTGTTTATTCCGGGGACACCCTAAATGGCTCCGTTTAGGTCTAGTGATGTGTGAACTCACCCTAGGCCATTTAGGGTGTCCCCGACTTCTTCCATAAGGCGGGGCGGCACCAGGGTGGGATGATAAAAAAAGCGGCCCTGCAGGGCCGCTTTTGATTTGTAATGTCCGCGCTGCGTTAACGCTTGGAGAACTGGGGACGCTTGCGGGCCTTTTTCAGACCGTACTTCTTACGTTCGACCATACGTGGGTCACGGGTGAGGAAACCGGCTTTCTTTAAGACCGCGCGGTAGTCACCAGCGGTAAGCAAGGCCCGGGCGATACCGTGGCGCAGGGCACCGGCTTGGCCGGAGATGCCGCCGCCTGTGCAATTGGCCAAGACGTCAAAAGCGCCGAAAGTATCGGTCGCCTTGAAAGGCTCAAGGGCATAATCAAGCAGTGCTTGACGGCCCAGATAGGTAACGCCCTCTTTGCCGTTCATCGTGACTTTGCCGGTACCAGGAACCAAACGCACTCGTACGACCGCGTTCTTGCGCCGGCCAGTACCCATATATACGACCTTATCTGCTGCCATGCTCTTTATGCCTCCAACTTGATCTCTTTGGGGTTCTGCGCTTTGTGCGGATGCTCCGCTCCGGCATAGACCTTCAACTTCTTGAACTGCTCGCGGCCCAGGGTGTTGTGCGGCAACATGCCCTTGACGGCATGCTCGACCACCCAGGATGGGTTCTTCTCCATCTGCTCGCGGTAGCTCTTGTGGCGCAGGCCACCCGGATAACCGCTGTGCCGGTAGTAAACCTTCTGCTCGGCTTTGTTGCCGGTCAATTTAATCTTGTCGGCGTTGATCACCACGACGAAATCGCCGGTGTCGACATGGGGGGTGTACTCCGGCTTGGTCTTGCCGCGCAGAATCTGTGCGGCCGCCGCAGCCACTCGGCCGAGGACTTGGTCAGTTCCGTCGATCAGCACCCAATCGCGCTGGACTTCGCCGTTTTTCGCGTAAAACGTACTCACTTCTATTCTCCTATAAAAACCTTTGCATACTGCAAAACTAAGGTCGAGCTGGTGGGCCCAAAAGGACTTGAACCTTTGACCTCACGGTTATCAGCCGTGCGCTCTAGCCAGCTGAGCTATGGGCCCGACAACGCGTCTCAAAAAAGACACGAACTTGTATTATAGTCAATCAAAGCCTGGATTTTGGGCGACAGGGCAAAACTTCCGCCCAGACCAGTGCCCTCCCCCGTTATGCCCCGCTTTATCCTATTCTCGGGGGCACTCTAAAGCGCCCCCGTCTCGTGTATCATGCATCGCCTGGACAAATCGGGCAATGACAGTGGGGTTTAGGCAGCCGTCGGTTGATCCCACTCAAAACGTTTGATCTCGCTGACGATGCCACCGGCGATGCTCATCAGCATTAGGCCGGGGCGGCTGCCCCCCAGTGGCCGGGTGGTCGAACCGGGGTTGACCCGCAGGATGCCGTCCTGCATCTGGACGTCAGGGATGTGGGTGTGCCCCATCACCGCGATCTGGGGAAGCACGCCAGAGCCGTCGCGGGCGGCCAAGGTGGCTTGTTGGTTGACCTCGACGTCGATCTCGGCGGGGTCATGCATCAGCAGGATCCTCATATTGGCCAGTAAGAGGCGACCGACTTTAGTGAAAGGGAAGCCGTAGTCGCTTTCGTCCATATTGCCCAAGACCGCCGTGACCGGGGCGATCCTGACCAACTTTTGGATCACTTCGGCTGAGCCGATGTCGCCGGCATGGAGGATATGGTCGACGTGGTTCTGGACAAGGTTGTTGAGGGCGACGTCGGGGATGTCGCCGTGGGTGTCGCTGACCACGCCGATCAGCATGTTCTGGGCGACGATCTGGGCTTGCTGTTGGGCCTGGACGCGCCTGGCCATCTGCTCGGCCTGCGCCCGATCCTCGGCCGTGACCGGCTGTCCGGCGGGTTTGTTGATCTGGACGTTGATCTGGGGGACTTGGCGCCCCTGGGCTTGGGCCGTGGCGGCGATTGCAGGTGCCGCGTTCGGGGCTTTGGTCTGTTCGAGCTGCTGCCAAATCGCCTTGGCCTCCTTGAAAGCCGCCGGGGAGATCCGTTTGTCGTTCTTCAGATAGAGTTTGGTGGGGGCTGGACCGCCTTGGAAGTGCCGGTTCTTGCCGCCGAACTTCTGCTCCCAGGTCTGTTGGTAGAAGTCCTCCCCGATCTTAAACCATTCTCCCTTAAGCTGTTTAGTCGGCCCCGTATTGGAGTTTTTCTTAGCCATAAGGTTATAATACTCTTTCCTCTATCATTCCACTTGAAAGAAACCATTATGGCAGAACAGAATATCCGCAATATTGCGATCATCGCCCATGTCGATCACGGCAAAACCACCCTGGTCGATAAATTGCTCTTCGCCACCGACGTTTTCCGGGCCAACCAAGAGGTGCAGGAGAGGGTCTTGGATTCCAACGACCAAGAGCGCGAACGCGGTATCACCATCATGTCCAAGAACATCGCGATCCAGTACAAGGACACCAAGATCAATATCATCGACACGCCCGGGCATGCTGATTTCGGCGGTGAGGTCGAGCGAGTCCTGAAGATGGCTGACGGCTGTTTGCTTTTGGTCGATGCTTTCGAAGGGCCGATGCCGCAGACCCGTTTCGTGCTCCAACACGCCATCGAGACCGGCCTCAAGCCGATCGTGGTGGTCAACAAGATCGACCGCAAGGGCTCCGATCCGGAGGGCGCGGTGGACAAGGTCTTCGACCTGATGGTGGAGTTGGGGGCAAACGACGACCAGCTGGACTTTCCCATCATCTATGCGTCGGCGGCGCTCGGCTATGCCCGCTATGACCTCAAAGACGACAACTTGGACATGACGCCCTTGTTGGACACGATTTTAAAATACGTCCCGGCGCCGGACTGTGACCCCAAGGCGCCAGTCGCCCTGCAGCTCTGCACCATCGACCATTCTTCCTATGTGGGCCGGATCGGGGTGGGGCGGCTCTTCTCGGGTACGTTGCACAAGGACGACCCGGTGCTGGTGATCAAGAATAACGGCACCCGCTACAACACCACCATCAAGCAGCTGATGGTCTTTGAGAAGCTGGAGAAGGTCGAAAAGGAAGCGGTCGCCGCCGGGGACATCGTGGCTGTGGTCGGGGTCGAGGACGCTGACTATGGCGATATGGTGACATCGCGTGACAACCCGGTGCAGATGGATCCGATCGTGGTGGACGAGCCGACTATGGCGGTCATCATCGAGGCCTCGACCTCGCCTCTGGTCGGTCGCGAAGGCGACATCGTGGGCTCGCGTCAGATCCGCGATCGTCTGCTCCAGGAAAAACAGGCCAATATCTCGATGCGCATCGACGAAGTCAAACACGACGCCAAGGTCAAGGGCGGCGCCCTCGGTATGGAGGTGGCCGGACGCGGTGTGCTCCACCTTTCGGTCCTGATGGAGACGATGCGGCGGGAGGGCTTTGAGTTCCAGGTGGGGCGCCCCCGGGTGCTCTTCAAGAAAGACCCCGACGGCAATCTGCTCGAGCCGATCGAGATCGCCACCGTCGAGGTGCCCAGTGAGTACGCCGGCAAGATCATCGAGGTCTTTGGCAACAACGCCGGCGAGTTGGCCGACATGCAACAGCGCGAAGGCCATACTTCCCTAGCTTTCAATATCCCCACCCGGGGTACGATGGGGCTTTCCACCAAGGTTTTGAACGTCTCCCACGGTGAAGCCATTCTCTTCCACCGCTTCTCTGAATATGGGCCATACCGTGGCGACATGGCCGCGCGCAAGAACGGCTCGATGATCGCCATGAGCAATGATAAATCAGTCGGCTACGCCCTTGACACCCTGCAGGAGCGGGGCACTCTTTTCGTCGGGCCGGGCGAGGACTGCTACGAGGGGATGATCGTGGGCGAGTCCAACCGCGACTCGGACATGGTGGTCAACGTGGCTAAGACCAAACACCTGACCAACACCCGCGCCTCCGGCTCGGACAAGGCGATTAGCTTGACCCCACCCAAGACCTTCACCCTGGAGGAGGCCTTGGAATACATCCAAGATGATGAGCTGGTCGAGATCACTCCCCAGTCAATCCGGTTGCGCAAACGCATTCTTTCTGCCATTGAGCGTAAGAAAGTCGCCAACGGCAAAGGGTAAAAGGCCGCTATTTGGCGCATTTCGGGTTTGCAGCACAGCTCATTACCGTCAAGGTAACATCGCTGTGCTGCAAACACCGAACTGCACTCAAATATCGGCCTTTTAGTTCTAGAAAGAGTCGCTATTTGGCGCATTTGGGCTTTGCAGAACCCCTCATTTCCGTCACGGTAACATCGCTGTGCTGCAAACACCGAACTGCGCTCGGATATTGGTTTTTTAATCCTAGGGCAATGGCTGCTAATCGGCAGGCCAAGGGGGCGCCAGGGCGAGTTCTGCAGCCGCACGAGAATTTGCGCAAAGGGGCGACGGTTTACGGCGAAGCCTGTCTGAGCCTTGGCGCCCCCTTGGCCTGCCGCATGAGGGGGAGAAAATCACATGGGGTTACCTTTTGCGGAAGATTAAGTAGTGGTTGAGGTTGTGGGTTTTGCCATCGGCGGAGAAGCGGGCGAGTAGCTCGGCCTGTTCAGAGACGGCGGCGGCGAGGGCGTCTATTTCCGAGTCCGCAAAACTATGGCAGTAGCGCAGGGCTGCCTGACCTTGCCAGCCGAGCAGGTAGTCGCCGGGCCCGCCGCCGGCGTCGGCCGGCAGCGGCGCGGCCTTGGCCAGGATACGCGGATCCTTGGCGAACTGCCAGAAGGAGAGGGCGACGGGGCCACCAGCTTTGGTCTTGGCCAGGAGGGACTTAAGGAGCGCAAGTCGCCACTCAGCTAAGGGTAGATGATGCATGAAGCCGAAGCAGACGGCCAGGTCGCAGGCCGGAGCATCGAGGGCGGCGGCGAGGGGAAGGGTGTCACCTGCGCTGGAGCGAGCGGGATTAGCGTTACTCTCAGATAGCACTGCGCAGAGGTCGAGGTGTTGGTAGCTGGTCTGCAGGTCATTTTGCAGGAGGGCGTCGCAACTGTCTACGGCGAAGAATCTGAAAGCCGTCTCTGGGCGGGCGGCCGCGAGGAGACGCTCGAAGCGCAGGTTGCCGCAGGCTAAGTCGAGCACGCTGAGCTGGCTACGCTCAGGCAGGACTTCGAGCAAATGCTGCCAGCCCGGCCAGGTGGACTGGCGGGTGGCCGAGAAGTCTGCCGCTTGGTCGGCGTAGAAGCGGGTGTTAAGCTCACAAAGGGCGCGTGCCTGTGGGGAAGTCATGTGAAAGATTGTAGCAGGCGTGGAGCAAAAAAAATGCAGTGGCAGATGGAGGCGCCTTTGGCATAACTGTGGTATTTCGCTGAGAAAAAGCAATCTATATTGATAATTGCGAGTATACGATATACAATATCAACAATTAGATGAAAAGAGGGTGCAATGGCAGCAACGGTGCAAATCGCAACGCGGATTCCCAAAGACGTGAAAGACCGTGCGACTAAGGTCGTGCAAGGCTATGGACTGGACCTCTCGAGTGCGGTGCGTATGTTCGTTACCGAAGTGGCAGATGAGCGGCGGATCCCAATCCGGGTCGACCGACCGAAGGTGTCTTATGACGGAGATAGCTTCGGGTCAGATCAGGAGTATTTCGAACAGATCCCCGGCTTCCTCGGGATGCTGGACAAGGAAGCGGCGTCTGACGAGACCTACACGCCGAAAGAATCCGGTTGGAAGCTCTAATGTGGCAGCTCGTCTTCACGGCGCGGGCGCGGCGCGATTCCAAAATTGCCCAGAAAAGCGTCTATAAAGATAGAATTGAAAGCATTTTGCGGAGTTTGCAGCTCAATCCCCTTGACCCGTCTGACAATCTTGAGAAGTTGCAGCCGCCCCGTGCCAATATCTTCTCGAAGCGCATCAATCGTCAACACCGTGTAGTCTATCTTGTAGATAAGCCAAAGAATCTAGTGAAAGTACTGTCGCTTTGGACGCATTATGAGTAGCAAGGACGATAGGGTCCCAATTAGGGAGTGAAAGCCCACATACTCAGGAACCGTGGGCACCCTCTTGACTGCCCCTTGAGGACAGTTAAGAGGGTGCCCCCGAGAAGCTTGACGTAGCTGGGCCTATTTTGCCGGGGTGGGCTGTACGCTGGCATTAGAGCGAGCTAAGGCCTTTTTGTAACCGGGCCTGAAGAAGATTACTGGCAGTTGCAGGACGAAGAGCCAGACGCCGGAGACGGGCATGGTGAGGAGGATGACCAGGCTGACCAGGGCCAGGACGACACCGAGGCTGCGCGGGACGGGCTTGCCGGTGGCACGGATGTAGCAGTGCATCGCGATGCCGACCATGATAACCAGAAGCCCGATCATAGCGAACCAGACGAAGCCGCCGGTCGTGCTGTTGGAGGTCACCCCGAAGAGCGGCTCCACGGCAATCGCCGACCAATGCAGGACGAGCATTACCAGCATCACAGCCGTGTGGATGCAACCGGTGACGATCATGAAGATTCCCTCATATCTGTACATGTTTTCCCTCTTTTCAATCGACTTGCAGAATCTATCCAGAACCGGATCCGCGGCGTGGCGACGTCTTTCCACGACTGCGGGACCTTTGAGGATTAAGACAAATGCTTATGGCGTCGTTGCTTCTGCGGCCGGCTCAGGTGCGTGTTCGAGCAGGTCGCCGGGTTGGCAGGCCAGGGCCTGGCAGAGCGCGTCCAGGGTGGAGAAACGTACCGCTTGGACTTTGCCGGTCTTGAGCCGGGAAAGGTTGACGGCGGAGATACCGACTTCTGCTGCGAGGTCTTTCAACTTGACCTTGCGGTCGGCCATCACGCGGTCGAGGCGGGAGACAATTGCCATGGTGGGCCCCCTATACCGTCTGGTCGCTCTGCTCTTGGAGCAGCGCGCCGTAGTCGAAGACATAGGCCAGGAAGAAGAAGAGCAGGGCAATCACCAAATCCTCGGCCGGAGCGAAGAACTCCGCGAAATGGAAGCTCGTCGCACTGCCAACGAGCGGATCGTCGCTGAGCAACAGCCACACGAGGATCGCCCCCGCTAAGACCACCGCGAGCCAGGCGAGGCGGCGCAGGCGGTGGGATTGCTCGTGGCTGAATGGCGTCAGCGAACTCACGGTCTGGGCCAGCACCCGTCGGGCTGAGCACAAGATGGCGAGGATGACCAAGCTATAGCCAAGTTCATATACAAGGGTGATGAGCAGTATCGGCAAGCGTGTTTCAGCTCCTAACGGTAGACCGGCAAGGGTAAGGAAATGTACGATCCCACTGAAGGCGCCGCTTCCGGACTGCCCCGAGAGCTGCCCCCAGATCAGGTAGCAGATGACGATGAGGCCGAACAGTGCAGCCAGGGCGGTCAAGACGGTGGCGAAGTCGACCAGACGACGCAGTCTGACGCCGAAGCGCCGGACCCGGACCTGCTCGGGCGCGGGCGCGTCACCGATCAGGTGGGCCTCGGCCGGGTCGAGTTCCCGGGTGTCCAAAGCGGTAGTGTCTGGGCTCGTTTTCATGATTGCTCCTTGCTCAAATTGGATCCAGTATAGCAATGAAAATATCGTTTGTCAAGTATAAATTAACGATAAATATAAATTATACAATGCTTGTCGAAACTATTTATCCCCATATTCCCAGGGCGCAGGTTAGCAGGACGGCGCCATGCATCATAGCGTGACGATTTTCCGCTCCGGCAAAAGATGACTGCCCCTCGCTCATGTTACACTGCAATGATGAAGAAAGACGCTACACCACCGCCCCACCTTGAAGACCTGATCTTGGCCGTTTTGGCTCGTCTGCGCCACCCTGGGCAAGGGCTTGATGAGCGGGCCTTGAACAAGCTTATCCGGGCCTTTAACCGGCGCTTGGCCCCGGGCGACAAACAGTTTGCAAAAAGACAGCTCCTGCCCTTCTATTTCCGCGTTAAGGAGGGCCAGCCGGAGCGATGGCAGGCCTGGCAGGTCGATGCGGATCTTGAAGGCCGGCTCTTGCGCAGTTTGCAGATGAAACCCGGTCGTACCGCCACTGGCGTTGCGACCATCAGTGTCTTGACCAAGCCCTGGTCGTGTTCGGGGGACTGCCTGTTCTGTCCGAACGACCTGCGTATGCCCAAGAGCTATCTGCATAAGGAGCCAGCCTGCCAACGCGCCGAGCGTAATTATTTCGACCCCTATCTGCAGGTGGTCTCGCGCTTGCGGGCGCTCACTCAGATGGGACACCGCTGTGAACAAGTGGAGCTGATCGTCTTGGGCGGTAGCTGGACCGACTACCCCGGGGCCTATCAGCGTTGGTTCGTGACGGGATTGATGCGCGCCTTGAATGATGCCGATGACCCCGCCCATCTTGACCAACAAGCCAGCCTGCGTCGCAGGCGTTACCAGGATGCCGGTATCGCCAACCAGGAAGACGCGCTTGCCGATTTCACGGCACCTGCACAAGCCTTGGTCGACGCCGGTGAGATCAACTTCAACCACGCCGTGCGTGAGCTCTATGGTCAAGATCCGGGCTGGCGCAAGGTGGCACTCGCGCAAGAGGGTAGCTGGGCCGAGCTCGAAGCCGAGCAGGCGCGCAACCGTCAGGCGAAGCACCATCTTCAGGCCCTGGCCTTGGAGACCCGCCCTGATGCCATTGACCTGCAAAACTTGGCTGACTTCGAGCGTTTTGGCTGCACCCGTGTCCAGATCGGCTTGCAGAGCCTCGATCCGGGGCTTCTACAGCTGAGCGGGCGTCCGGCGACGCTCGCTCAGATGCGACAGGCGGTGGGGCTCCTGCGCAGGCGGGGCTTTCGCGTGCATGCCCACCTGATGCTCAACCTCCCCGGGGCGACGCCTGAAAGTGACAAGGCGGAATACCGCCGCCTGATGGAGGAGCCGGGCCTGCGCCCAGATGAGCTCAAGCTCTATCCCTGTGTGCTGGTGGCAGGTACCGGGCTTGAGCGGCTCTACCGAGATGGTAGATGGAGGCCGTACTCTGACGCAGAGCTACTGGACGTGCTGGTCTCAGACCTGCTCGCGACACCGTCGACGGTGCGCATCTCGCGCATGGTGCGCGACATCTCCGCCAGTGACATCATGGCTGGCAACAAACGGGCCAACCTGCGCCAACTGGTCGAGCAGGAAGCCGAGCGACGGATCGCAGCAGATGGCGGGCGGATCCTCGAACAACGCTACCGCGAGCGTCACAACCTTTAATCTCTGTGGCTGAAGTGGTTTAACCAGCCAGTCAGGCGCTTTTGGAAGACGATGGCCAAGACCGCGACCACTACGGCCACAGCGGCGACGGCGATGGCGGCAGCGTAGTTGCCGCCGGCGGCAGCCGAGCCGAAGAAAGAAGTCAGCACCACCCCGGGGATGCGGGCGATGGTGCAGAAGATGAAGAAATTAAGGGGCTTCACCTTGGTCAGGGGAAAGAGATAGGTGAGCACGTCTTTGGGGATGCCGGGGATCAGGTAGAGCACGAAGACTAAGGTGTCAAGGCCCTGGCTGTCCTTTTCCAGGAACTTGGCGACTTTGTTCTTGGATTTGCCCAGCATCGCGTCGACGAAGGGCGAGCCCAGCTTGCGCACCAGCCAGAAGATGAAGATGCCGGCGATGAGCCCGCCGACCAGGGCGAGCACGCTGCCCCAAAGCGGTCCATAAATCGCGCCGGTAGCCACCTGCACCACTTCACCGGGGATGAAAGCCACCACTACCTGCAAGAACTGTAGGGCAAGCACGACCAGTATACCAAGTGGCCCGGCGCCTTGGATCATGGCTATTAACTGCTCACGTCCGGCCTGGCTGGTCAGGTAGTGCAGCTGGGGGATCAGCGCGATGGTCAGCCCGACGATGATCAGGGCGAAGACGATTAACCCGATGAACTTGAGCAGGTTAGCGGTCTTGTTGGGCGGTGTCGGAGCCATGGATCCGTCATCTTCCTTCAAGCTGGTTGGCTTGCGCGGGTCTGTGGTCATTCTATAGTTTGATCTCGCCGCTTGCGATTTGTTGTAAGACCAGCGGGTAAAGCCGATGCTCGGTGTCGTGGATGCGTTTTTCCAGGGTCTCAAGCGTGTCCTCGTCCATCACCGCCACTGCTTGCTGGGCCAGGATGCGTCCAGCGTCGTACTCGGCGTTGGCCACGTGCACGGTCACGCCGGTAACCTTGACGCCGTAGTCGAAAGCCTCCTGGATGGCGTGGGCGCCCTTGAAAGCGGGCAAGAGGGCGGGGTGGATGTTGAGTACGTGGCTGGGGTAGGCATCAAGGATAGGCGCATGTACCATGCGCATGTAGCCGGCCATCACTACCAGGTCGATGCCGGCTCGGCGCAGGGCCTGGGCGATCATCACGTCGGCCTGCAGCGGATCGGCGTAGGCCTCGCGGCTGAGCGCGATGGTGGGGATGCCGGCGTCTCCGGCACGCTTTAAGCCATAGGCGTCGGGGCGGCTGGAGATGACCAGCTTGACCTCGGCGTCGATGGCGCCGGCCTTGATCGCCTGGATGATTGCTTCCAGGTTGGTACCAGAGCCGGAGATGAGGATCCCTAAATTGAGCATGGTGAGATTATAGCGGTTTATCGAGCCTGGCTAAAAATGTGGCGAGAGAGTCTTTGATGAACGGAACGTCCCGTTGGTACGACTATGCTATTCGGCCCAGATCTTGTCGATATGGCCGGAGGAGATTTCTCGGTTGATCTTATCGGCGCTCAGATTGGGCTTACCATTCTTGAAAGAATAGTTGATGACCGCAGTCAAGAAGCCATCCAGGTCACTTTTGCCCAACCAGGCATCGCTTAAAGGTTGCTTCTTCAAATCCTCAAGCAGAATGGTGTAACTGTTGTCGCCGGAAATGACGACTAAGTAAGGTTCAAAGAGTTTGATCCGATATTGACGAGAGAGCCTCTTGAAGACCCGATTGGTGACCCCGCCAAAATTAAGCTTCGTGGTGCTGTCTGAGCCCAAGAATATCTCGCCGTCAAAGTCATTGGGTTTGTCTTCTTTGAAATAGTCCGTCAAATTGTCAGGTAACCCGTCGTCGCCTGCAGTACTGTTTGCGCTGAGATAGCTTGAGACCTTTACTCCCTCTTTGGCAAAGGCCTTCTCGATGACCCGGTTGAATTGATAGTCATAATAGGTGTCAACGAAATCCTCGAATTCGATCTCACTTAGAGTACGGTAGTCGCCGGGGGCGTCTTGGAAAGAGGCATGCACTTCGAAGATCGCCTTGGGCTCGCTCGTCGACGAGCAGTCGAGATAGGCGTCACCATAAGTAGCAGAAACCTCTTGAACATTGAAGGTCTGACCAGGGTACTTTTGTTCTAGGTAGCGTTTCATTTGCCCAGAGTAATCGTTGCCCAGGAAAGCACAGCCGCTCAGGGGAAGCAAGGCCAAAGCTAATAAGGTAAAGGACAGTAAGCAGAGACAAAAGGTTTTGATGCAAGTACGCAATCCGTTCATGGACCCTTCCCTCAGTCTCGAGCTGCCTACAAAGGGCGAGCTCAAAAAAATGGTGCGCGATGTAAGATTTGAACTTACGACCTCTTCCGTGTCAGGGAAGCGCTCTCCCCCTGAGCTAATCGCGCACTTTGTCACAGTGGCCGCGCCGCCGACAAGGCCTGGCAGCGCGAGGGTCTGATTATTATACCGTATTCGCGGTTGGGTTAAAATGGTTTCACTTTGTCTCAGCCTGACGAATACACCTATCGCTCCGCCACACCCCTCGACTTCCCCGCCATCCGCCAGATCCTCGTGGAGGTGGGCATGGGCGAGGCCACGCCGGAGCAGATGCTCGAGGGACATGTCGCCTGCGCGGGTGGTCAAGTGGCGGGCTTCATCCGTGTCTATCACGGCTACGTCTACCCGGTGGCGGTCGCGCCTAAGTGGCAAGGCCAGGGTCTGGGCCGTTTTCTGACTGAGCGCGCCCTCGCCGAGCAGGGCCAGCTCAAGCTGGTCAGTTGCACGCCCGCCCAGCCCTTCTACGAGGCGATGGGCTTCAGCCGGATCCCGATGTCGGAGGTCGACCCCGAGATCGCCCACGACTGCGAGGTCTGCCCCGATCGTGCCACCTGCACGCCCCAGGCATATACAAAATCCGTCCAGAAGTAGCGAACCCACCCCAGAAAGGAAGCCCATGCGCACCGCAGATTGCCTCAACCACATCGAACCCTACCTTTTCGCCCAGATCGACGCCAAACGCGAGGCCCTCGAGGCCCAAGGCGTCGAGGTGCTCTCGCTCGGCATCGGCGATCCCGACATGCCGACCCCGCCCCACATCGTGGCCGCCATGCACAAGGCCATCGACAACCCCAAGAACCACCAATATCCCGACTACGCCGGCTCCCTGGCCTATCGCCAGGCCTGCGCCGACTGGATGCGGAGCCGCTTCGGCGTGAGCGTCGACCCCAAGTCCGAGGTGCTGGCCTTGATCGGCTCCAAGGAGGGCATCGGGCATCTGCACGTGGCCTTCGTCAATCCCGGCGAGTACGTGCTGGCCCCGAGCATCGGCTACCCGGTGTATTCAGGTGGCGCCATCCTCGACAACGCCAAGGTCTGGTATATGCCGATGCGCGAGCAGACTGGCTGGCTGGCCGAGTTCGCCGACGCTGACGGTGACGGCTACGTCGGCCCAGATGCGCCTGCCAGCGAGGCCGACTATGGCGCGCTTGTCCCGGACGAGATCCTGGCCAAGGCTAAGATCATGTTCCTGGGCTACCCCAACAACCCCACCGGTGCTGTTGCCACGCCGGAGTTCTTCGACGCCGCTATTGCCTTCTGCAAGAAACACGACCTGCTCTTGGTCCACGACAACGCCTACTCCGAGATCTGCTACGACGGCTATCTCGCCCCCTCTATCTTGGAGCGTCCCGGTGCCAAGGAGGTCTGTATCGAGGTCTTCAGTATGTCCAAGGCCTACAACATGACCGGCTGGCGGATCGCCTTCGCCTGCGGCGCGCCAGAGGCTATTAAGGCCCTGGGCACGGTCAAGAACAACCTCGACTCCGGCCAGTTCACCGCCATCCAAGAGGCCGCGATCGCCGCCATGAGTGGGCCCCAGGACTGCATCCGCGAGCAGTGCGCCATCTACCAGCGCCGCCGCGACCTGATTGTCGACGCCCTGCAGGCGATCGGCCTTGACTGCCATGCGCCCAAGGCCACTATCTACGTCTGGACGCGTATCCCGGAGGGCTATAGCTCGGCTGAGTTCGCCGAGCACGTCTTGACCGACGCGCATGTCATCGTTACCCCCGGCTCCGGCTACGGCCGCGACGGCGAAGGCTACATCCGTATCTCCCTGACCTGTCCCGACGACCAGATTCTCGAGTCGGTCAAGCGCATCAAAGAGAGCCTCTAAGTTTTGTCCTTGGCACTGCGGCAAAGCCAGCCGAGACGGCGCTGGGACAGGTTTTTGCTCTGTTTGGCTTGTGCCCTTGCCTTAGCTTTGCTCGCGGTCTTTGCTGCCGTGCCCCGCCCTTGCTATGCCGCAGAGGCCAATATGGTGGTGACCGATCCGGCGGTGTATGCCGGTTTTGCGGCGAGCCAGCAGGCGGCCAACGGTACAACCGTGCAGATTGCCCTGGGTGACCATGACCTGCAGACTCTCCTGGTCAGGGTGAGCGGCGACGGCTTTGATCAGATTCCCTATCTGAGCAGCAACACTACCCGGCAGGTGGGACTGATCACCGATGTTGACCTACAGACTTACCTCAAAACCGGTCAAGGCCTGCAGGCGGATTTCGGCCAGACCGACCTAGCCCAGAACGCCGACCTCTATCACCAAGTGGCGGAGCTCAAGGGTTATGTGGTGGGAGCCTTTCTGGCCTACGCCGCTCTTTGTTTCCTTTTGACCCTAGCGATGCTCCTACATCTGTGGCTTAAACGCCCCGGCCGTTGGCCGCAGCGTTTGACTTGCGCGGCTTGGCAGTTGGCCTTGAGCCTCATTGTGGGCAGCCTCCTGATGTGGCTCTGGGTGCCACCGCTGGCGAGCGGCGCCCAGCTCCTGTCTCTCTGGTTGGGCTGGGCCCTGCTCGTCTTCTTGCTTAGCCTGGTTTTGGAAAGGGCCAGCTGCACCCATCTGGGGCTGGGCTTTCTCTCGGCCCTAACGGTCTTGGTAATCGCCTTGGATTTAGTCTGTGGGGGCAATCTCTCGCGCTTCGGCTTCTTTACTTATGGAATCTTTCGCACCTATCGTTATTTTGGGATTGACAACGAGCTTTCGGCCAGCCTTTTCGCGGCCCTGATCATCTTCTCGGGTTGGATGTTGGAGCGGCAGAGGATCTTATCCAGGCGCTCCGGGCAGGCCCAGACCGAACAGCAAGGTAAGTGTCGTCCCAGTTCCTATGCCCTGATTAACTTTCCCATCGTTGGCCTGCTGTTGATCATGATCTGCGCCCTGCCCGGCGCCGGGGCTTCTTATGGTCCGATCATCTGGGCTTTGTTCGCCTTGTTCTGGGCCTGGTGGCTGTTCTGTGGCTGGCGGGTGCGTTGGTATGTGGTGCTGCTTTCGGTGGTGGTGCCGGTGGCCTTGGCGGTTGCGGTGCTGGCCCTTGACCTGGGCTTCAGTGGAGGCTCGCATCTGGGCAACCTGGCCAGTGCCATGCATCAGGGCTTGCCGGCTTTGTTTGAGGCCACCTTTTTGCAAAGTATGGGGCAAAACCTCAAGTTCGTCTTGGCTGCACTCCCCCTGCCGGTGCTGATTGTCTACATCCTCGTCTTCTTGGTTTTGGTCTATTGCCGGATCTGGCGCTTTACCGGATTTTGGCAGGTGCATCGCCGCTTTGCTGCCAGTTTCGCGGCTTGCTTGATCATGGCGGGGGCGTTGATGCTGGTCGAGGACTCGGGTTTTTATGCCAGCGTCTTCGCTCTGGTCTTTGCTTTCGCGGCACTGCCCTTTCGAGTTTTAGAAAGGGATTGAGCGCTAACTCACAGCTCGTTTGACCTTGTTTTTCTGCTGCCCTTGGGACGCTCTGGCAAGGCGCTTTTTGGCCAATATGGTCTTTCTAAGTCGATCCGGGCATCGGCGTTGGCGCCGAGATCGCTGAACTTACTCGTCAGACGCGTCAGGACGCCACTGACGATAGCTTCTGGTAAGGGGATGCCGCCTCCAAGTGGAGGCGGCATCTTGGTTCTGGGAAGTCTCGACTATCGAGACGACGGGGCTAACGCAGCTTCAGGTATTTCTTGTAGATGTAGCCGGTCTTCTTTCCGACCTTGACCTTGATCCAGCCGCGTTTGTTGGCCTTTTTCAGGATGTCGACCTTCTTGCCGGCTCTGAGGTAGCTGACCGGGACGGCGGCGTTGCGCCCGTGTTTACGGATGGTCACGCTCCAGCAGCCGTCGACCATTAGGGTCTTGACCCGTTTGAGCTTCTTCCAGTGGGCATAAAGCTTCAGGTTACCACTGACCACGCTCTGCTTCTTGAACTTCTTGCCGCCGCGCTGCTTGCTGTACCAGCCCTTCAAGAGGTAGCCGTTGCGGAAGCTCTTCGGCAACTTGCCCAGCCGCCCACGGTGGGCGATGCGACGGTCGGCGACCTTGCTCCCCTTGCCCTCGCGGAAGTCTACCTTGTGGGTCTTGTCCTTATTGCTGGGCTTCTTCGGATCGTCCGCCGGTGGCACTACGGGCCCGAGCGGCGGGTTATTCGGATCGCTCGGCGCCGGGTCGCTCTTCCACTGGGCGTACACTTCGAAACCATAGTCAAGCGCCGGAATGGTCATGCCATGGGTGAAATCGATGCCCTGATCATCTGCCTGGCTGTCCCATCCGCGCAGGTGATAACCCGGGATGGCGAAACCCTGCGGCATGATCAGCGTGTAAGCCGAGCCGTAGACCTTATCCTTGTCAACGTAAATAGTGATATCGCTGGCAGAGGCGTTCTGCTTGTAGGTGACGGTGACGTCCTTGTTCCTGGTGTAGTAGACCTTGAAGACGTTCTTCAAGGTGTCGGCGTCGATGGCCAGGCTCAAGACGTTGTTCGTGTTGGCACTATCGAGGGTGAAACCGGTCGCGGCCACATCGGGCGTGATCTGCTTGACCTTACCGGTCTCGCCGTCAGCAAAGGACTTGGTCGCGACCTTCGCGAAGTCGCCGGCGGTGAGGCTTTCCTGGTAGGTCTCGACGGTGTAGGCGATGTCGGTGTC